>CAZHLC010000163.1:0-7581 GCA_964532545.1 uncultured Leptospiraceae bacterium
ATCTATGATGTGCTCAACTATAAGCGACGCAATGATGAGCTGCAATTGAGTGAGCCAGAAGTGGCCTTTATTATCAGGCGCATGATGGAAAACGTAATCAATGCCGGCACGGCCGCCACCGTTCGTACCCAGGGTGGTTACCGCGGCCCCGCTGCAGGTAAAACCGGCTCAACCTCTTCATGGAATGACGCCTGGTTTGCCGGGGCTACCCCTGACCTTGCGGCCGTGACGTGGATCGGTATGGATAACGGTTCAATGACTCTTGGCCGTCACCAGGCTGGTGGTGGTATCAATGCACCCATGTGGGGCGAGTTTATGGCGGCTGTGTACAAAAAACGTGGCAAATTGCCTAAAAAGTTTTCACGCAAACCCCCGCGGGGCGTTAAAGCAGGTGCTGTCTGCAAATTTACGGGTAAATGGCCTAATCGCGAATGCGACACCGAACTGGTGGGCACCTACATTCCCAGACCAATAAGAATTGGTAAGCAGAAAAAGCGGGTTACCGGCGAAAAGTGCGATTGTAATCATGTTGAATCGAAAAACTTTTTCGAACTCATTCAAGAACAGAATAAAATCAGCGACGATGAGTTGGGTAAAACTAAAAAATTCCGTGGAACTCTGCCCAACTAACAGGCTGGCAGGCAAATAAAAACTTGCAGTTTCTATACAAGGCCTTTAAACCTCTTATTCTCAGTTTAGACGCTGAGCGAAGCCATAACCTGGCCATTGCCTATCTGAAAAAGAATGGCAGTACCACCGGTAGCTATACCAACCGGGCTCTGTTATCACAAGATATCTTTGGCACAACCCTGATGAACCCGTTAGGGTTGGCAGCAGGTTTTGACAAGTATGCTGAAATTTTTCACACCCTGCCAGGGTTGAGTTTCAGCTTTGCCGAGCTGGGTTCATTTACTAAGACCGAACAGCTGGGTAACCCCAAACCCCGCATCAAGCGAATTCGTAATGAGAAGGCGGTTATTAACCGTATGGGATTTAACAATCCTGGTATAGATAAGGGCCTTACTAATGTAGGTGAACTGATTCCTGAACTTGACAATCATTTTCAATATAGCATCAGCATTGGAAAATCTAAAGAAACGCCGCCTGAGCAGGCCCTGGGCGACTATGAAGAAATGCTGCGCAAGCTAAACAGCTCGGCGCTGGCCCCGGCCTATGTGGCCATCAATATCTCATCACCGAATACGCCTGGTTTGCGGGCCCTGCAGACTGAAGGTATGCTCAAAGAGCTGCTGCAGGGCGTTATGACTCTGTGTAAATTTCCGCTGTTGGTGAAGCTGGCCCCTGATTTTGAAACTCTCGATGAGTTTCGCTCGGTGGTGGCTGTCTGCGCTGATCAAAAGGTCGATGGTATTATTGTCACAAATACCACCACAGACCATGGACTGCTGAAAAAGAACCCCGATTTTGCCGGTGGTCTCAGTGGTTTGCCCCTGCGCTCGAAGGCCCGCATGTATTTGCGTGAGGCCTATACCATAGTAAAAGAAGAAATACCCCTGATTGCTTCAGGCGGGGTAATGACCCCTGAAGACATCTGGGATCGTCTGCTGCTGGGCGCCCGCCTGGTGCAGGTGTACACCGGCATGATTTACTACGGGCCCAATCTGGCCATCGATGGCAATCGCCATGTCGCTGAAAAGCTGCGCGAGTGGGGCCTCAAAGACCTGCCCCAGCTGTTTGCTGAACGTTCAAGCCTGAAACAGCGCGAATTGCTTTAAGGCCCACTCAAACCTGCACCGATAATAGTTTTAATGGTAAAAAGAGCCATAATACTGTTTGTAGTGCTGGGCGTTTTTCTGGGGGCCCGAGACTGGCTGCCCGAAGATAATGTACATCGTCAGGCCGACAGCCTCATTCGGGCCCACTGGCAGAAAGATAAATCGGCTTTAAAACGTATGGCCCGCGAATGCGAAAGCGACGAGAAACATTCATTTTTTCTCTGTCTACTGGCGGCGAAAAACTACTATAAAAAAGATAAAAGCAAAAGCCGCAGATTGTTAAACGAGGCTATTAAGGCTGAACCACTTTTTGCTGAGGCGGTGAATTCATATAAATCTCTATTTGGCCGCGAGGTGCCACCACTTAAAGACCCCAAATGGTTGAACTATGAGAAGGCACTGCGGGCAGCAGAGCAAAAGAACAACGATGCTGCGATCAAACATTTGCGTGTAGCTCTGGCGGCGGGTTTACCTGCGATCGTAGTTAGAAATCAGCCTCTACTGAAAAAGTATGCCCGCAATAAAGAGCTGATGAGCAGGGCAACGGTTCAGAAAGGCCTGGCCGATGTACACCGGGCCGGTGGTTACAGGCTGGCTCTGTCGAGACTGGTTGATGTCTATTATACTTACCGTGTTCACACACAGCGCCCCGACCAGAGTAAGGTGATGTACCATTATTACCGGGCCTACAGCAACGCAAGAGCGGGCCGGCGCAGCCGGGCCACAGCAAACCTGAAGATTTTTATAAAAAACCTTGAGCAGGCCCGTTTAAAAGACAATAAGCCGGCTACTGCAAAGGTTGTGGCCCATGCACTGATTTATTTAAAACAAAGCAAAACTTTTGCCCGCCTGCAGCGCTATGCGCCTTATCGCCAATGGTTTGTGGTTTGGGCAAAAAAATATAAGATACCTGGTTATGTATAAAGCGATACTTTTTTTATTCACTCTGACTTCATTTTTACTGGCGGCTGAGCCCACGGGTTTGCCGGCCGATGTGCTGGCCTTTCCGGCAGATTCTGAAGATTACCGGGGTAAACTCGACCCCCGCTCTGGTCGCTACGAAATCTGGAGCGAGCAGCGGGTGTTAAGCTGGGCTCTGGCCCAGGGCTTTACGGCTACCTCAGATAGCAGTATGTCAAATAGCAGCCAGTATCGCCGTGCGGCTATCTTTTATGCCCCGGGTTTTAAGTTCAAACTGAGGGCTATTACCAATCTGCGGGGCGATTTTTCACGCTTCGGCTGGAAGTTGCTGCTTGACATGGCGCTGTTAAAGCCGGCGCCCAAGAGCAAGTTCTTAACAAATCGTTTTAAAAACTACGGTAATTTCTTACGATATGAAGTGTTTATCGACGGAATCAAACACCGTGAAATAGAGGTGGGTTATGGGCTGACGCAGCCGTCGCCCCTTGTAATTGCGATACCGTTTATTCGTGATGAAGATGCCCGGGTTTCAGTCGAGATTCGGCTGGCTAATGCCCCGGGTAATTTTGGCATCTTATACGATGCCCGGCTGGTTAGAGACTAGCCCTCTTCTTTGATCTTTTTTGCTTTTGGGGCCAGAACAACGCGGCCCTTGTAAAAACCACATGAGCTACACATACGGTGAGGCATATTATATGCGCCACAGTTTGGGCAAGGTCTCAGATTAGGTTTGCCAATGGCATGATGAGCACGACGGTTACCCCGGCGGTGATTTGAGATTTTTCTCTTTGGAACGGCCATAGCGGGCAGAAAAATGGGCTGAGACAGGTTGTCAAACCCTGTTTATCTCATGCCAGCTTCTCAATGATTTCATTGATCTGGGCCCGTTTAAAAACATAGGCCGAGGGGTTTACCACCAGTTGGGCGGTGCTTTCTAATATAGTGTCACTTTGCTTAAGTTTATTGGCCTTGAGAGTCTGCCCGGTTGAAACCAGATCGACAATCACATCTGAAATGCCGGTCAGGGGTGCTATTTCAATTGAACCATAGAGTAGAATAATTTTGATATTATGACCGTTTTCGAAGAAAAAGCGCGATGTCAGCCGGGGGTATTTGCTGGCTACTTTGAGGTTTCTTTTGGTATGCCAGTCTTCAGCACCTTCAGGGTAGGCCACAGACAGAGTGCACTGGCCAAAGGGCAGAGAAAGGGGAACAAAAACCTGAAAATCGTGTTCTTTTAATAAATCGAGGCCCACGATACCCAGATCAGCCGCGCCTTGCTCAACATAGGTACCCACATCTTTTGAACGAATCAGCAGAAATTCGAGGTTTTTTTCTTGATCAAGGTGAATTAAGCGGCGATCGTTGGCTACCTTGGCGGTGCTGCTCACCCCGCGTGCAGTGAGATACTCGAGAGATTCTTCACTCATGCGGCCTTTGGGCAGGGCGATGCGCAGAGGTTCTGCCATTATTTTTTCTGATTAATACTTGATAATTGCTGGGCCTTGAGGGCTTCAATCAGCAGTAAATATTTCTGAGCGTCTTGTTTGTACTGGCTGGTAGGATAATCTTTAACCAGTTGTTTGAACAGAGTGGCTGCGGCTTCTCGTCGGTCTAGCAGGTAGTTCATGCGGCCTTTATGATAGATGACAATATCTTCTTTTTTGACCTCGGCATAGGTATCATAAATCTGATCATAGACTTTGATGGCAGCTTCAAAGTCATTTGATTGTTCAAGGGCGTAGGCGGCATAGAAAAGCGTATAGGCCCCCAGACCCGAGCCGGCATGATGGTCACCGTATTGTTTCAGATATCGGGCAAAGGCCTTCTCATCACCCAGTTGCTGGTAGGCGAGGGCTGATACCAGACAGGCATTGTAGCTGCTGTCTGTGCTGAAAAAGGTCTCACACATATCATTTGTATTTTTTACCAGGTCTTTGAGAGCTTTATTCTGAGCATCTGCATCAAGCTGCTTTGCTGATTCATAGGTCTCTAAGAAACGGTAGAACTTCAGGTTATGGGCGTCAGCCGTAAGAGCCCTGACAAAAACAAAGATTGAAAAAGCCAGCACCAGCAATGCGACAACCAGGCCTATTAGTTTTACTTTGGGTTTGTTCTCAGCTGACCAGTGTTTGAGGTCTATTAGCCAGGCCTCGACAGCGTTACGTTCAATATCGACCACCTCATGGTGATCTTCTGGTTGGTAACGTTTCTTTCTGCCAATTGTCTGTCGGGCTGGTTTCTTTGACATATCAGAAAATCATACCGCTTTTTTGATTCTGCCTGACAACCGGAAAATATTGGTTGACCGCGCCTATCTTCAGAAAAGATTTCCTCATGAAAGATAAAAAGAACGTTATTATCGCTATTCTGGTAGTAATAGTTGTCTTATTGCTTTGGCCGGGTCTATTTGGTTCAGTTCTGGGCCTGGCATGGAAGATTTTCAAATTCGTTGTTATAGCTCTGGCCATTATAATCATCGTTTCTCTGGTGTTGAAAAAAAGAAACAGTTAAGTAAAAAACTGCTCAGAAAACCGAAACCCTGGGGGCCTGAGGGGCGTCTAAGCTGAAAACGTATGAGGTGAAAAATTATGAGTACCTTATTTAGAAAGAGTATATTTGTTTTCTTAGCCTGCATTCTGCCGATTTTTGCCGGTGAGGGTGTAGATTTTATGAACGACATCATTTTTCGTTTCGAAAAAATGCGTGGTTCATTGATTGATGATTTCTCAAAAAAGAATAGAAAAAAAATCAGTGATGATGCCCGCGAGCTCGCGCTCAGCATTCTTGACGTAGAAGAAATTGGCCGCCTCGCACTGGGTAAGTATTACACTAAGGTGTCAGAGGCCCAGCGTAAAGAGTTTACCGGCCTGTTTCATGACCTCATGGCTAACCGCGTGGCTAACAGCCAGATTCCCAAAAGAAAAATTAAATCAGATAAAATACCGATTCGTGTAGTACGAGAGGCTGCTAAAAAAGACAGGGTATTTAAAAAAGATGCGGTTGTGGTTTACACTAATGTTCCCCATAAGCGGGTCATATATGATGTAGATTTCTATCTTTTTAAAAGTAAAGATGGTTTGAAACTTTATGATATTCACATTGATGAATCGAGTACTCTGCTTGATTTTCGTAATCAATTTTCACGTATCATCAAGAAAAGGGGTATGAAGTACCTGTTGAAGAAACTGCGATCAAAGTTGAAGCAGCTTAAAGTCAAACCCCGTAAGAAATAACCTTTGAAAACCGCCCAGCCGCTGATTACCATTGCATTGGCCCTCTTTGTGCTGGGCGCATTGGGGGCCCAGACTGCCACCAACGTTTCACCCAATACTAAACCTGATGAATTGCAGAAGAGTAAAAACAAATATCGTCAGGTTTCGTTCTCAAATGGTTTAAAGAAACTGCTGCTGAAGAATGCCTCAATCTTTAAAAGCAAGGCAAGTCTGCTGTCGTTTGAGGCCCTGAAAGAAGAAGCCTATGGTTCAGCTTACCCCACCTTCAGTTTTTTAACCTTTGCTGCGCCTATTTTCGAGGCACGGGGCAATGCCCTGGGGGTAACCCGCAACTATAAGAAATGGGGGCCTGTGGTCTTCACCCAGGCGCAGATGACTCTGCCTATTTTTACCTGGGGGGCGATCACCAAGGCCAAAAAGGCAGCCGATGCCGGCATCATTGCCGGTAACCAGCTTCACCAGTCTGAGATCAATAAAACCATTTTTGAATATAAAAAGCTTTATCTGCAGATGATTCTTTTAAAACGTTTTAGAATTATTCTAGATGATGCCTCTGAAAAGATTGGTGATGCCCTTGAAAAAGCACAAGAGAGCTACAATACTGGCGAAGGCAAGGTCAAAAAGAAAGACATTGTTCGTCTTAAGCTGTTTTCTCTTGAGCATAAGAATCTACTCGAAGAGTGGAAGGCCAACAAAGAAAAAGCTGCCCTTGGCCTGGGGCACTTTCTAGGTGAGCGTACCCCCCTTGATGTGGCTGACACAGACTTTCCTGAGGTTGACCTTGAGGCCCCCGCATTGAACAAACTGGTACAGCTGGGTTTTAAAGACAATCCCGATTGGCGGGCTCTCAAGGCCGGGCTGCGGGCCCGCAAACTGCAGGTTGAATTTAACAAGGCCCAGAATTTGCCGGTCTTTTTTCTGGCGGCCCAGGGTAACCTGGCCTTCAGCAATGTACGCGAGCGGCAAGACTCTCCCTTTGCTAATGACCCCTTCAACCGGCGCGACGGTGCCATCGTTGCCGGAGCACGCTGGACTCTTGACTGGGGCCCCTCAAAGGCCCGCGTAACCCGGGCCCGGGCCGAATATGAAACTCTGCTGGGGCAAAAGAAAGAGGCTTTGAGCGGTATTCCTTTTCTCATCTCATCGGCCTATCTTGATTTACAGAAATCATATAACCAATGGCGCATTGCCCAGCGCAAATACAAAGAAGCCAGCAAATGGAGCCTCGCTGAATGGACATCTTACTCAGCCGGGGTAGGCGACGCCAAAGACCTGCTTGAGTCGCTGGCTGCTTTTTTTGAGGGGCGACAACAAATGGCAGAAGCAGAATACCGCTACGTGCTTGCCTGGGCAAAGCTTTCGCTAGAGGTGGGCCGTAAGGGCATGCTCACTAAATGGAAGCCCAGAGAAGATTAATGAGATTTTTGTTAGCTATAGCTGTTATATTCTGCCTGACCTTTACCCTTGAGGCCAAACATAAGTATACCTACATGGGCGAGCGGGCCTATGCCGGCGCAAACTATGAGCGTGCTCTTGAACTCTTTCAAAAGGCCCTCGATGCCGGTGAAACCCGGGGTGAGCCTCATTTCTTTATTGGCAGCATTCTAGAATCGCAGCGCAAGTTCAGTGCCAGCACTCAATATTTTCTGCAGGCTGTCGAACGCCCCCTCAAATTCAGCTATAAAAAG
>CAZHLC010000164.1:0-7579 GCA_964532545.1 uncultured Leptospiraceae bacterium
ACAATCTTACCTTTAAGCAGGTTCAAAAAAAAGACAGCTGGGTAAAATCAGAGATAGAAAATATTTCATTGGTGTTTAAAAACCACCCTATCTGGCTCAAGTTCTCTCTCGAAAATGAGGCCGAGCAAAAAGAACTCATTCTGCAAATAGAGTACACGGTACTTGACCATGTCTGGCTCTATGGGCCAGCCAAGAAAGGCTATCAGATAACCAAAACCGGTGATATGGTGCCCTTTAGACAGCGCCCCCTGATCAATCATCGCACCATGCATTTTCCTCTCAATTTGAAAAAAGGGGCCAAGAATACCTATTACATGCGGGTGCAGACCGCCAGCTCAATGAATATACCCCTGGTTCTATGGCAGAAGCAGGCCTTTGAGAACTACAAAGACTATGACAATGCCCTGCTCTGGTCATTTGTTGGCTTTTTCTTTGTGCTGGTGATTTATCATTTATTCATCTATTTCTCAATAAAAGATCTGATTTATCTTTACTACGCACTCTTTCTCGCATCGTGGACTATTTTCTACAACACTCTCAATGGCCTGACCTTCAAATTTCTTTGGCCCGAATCAATCTGGTGGGCCAATAACAGCCTGCCCTTCTTTATTTCTGCTTTAGCCATGTTTCTTATTCTAATGACCAAGAAATTTCTGGTTCTAAAAGAATTCTATCCCCGAATGAACACCTTTCTCGAATGGCTGGCCGGGGTCTTTGCCCTGATTGCCGCTCTCTCGCTGCTGGTGGCCAATTACCGTTTCAGCATAACAGCCACTACAGCGACGGCCTTTATGGGGGCTATTCTGGCCATTGTGCTGGCCAGCATGGTGGCCTTTCGTAAGAAACGCCGTGAGGGCTACTGGTACCTGGGGGCCTTTCTGGCGTTTATTCTGGGTGCCATCATGTTTATTTTGAAAACCTATGGCCTGCTGCCCAACAATACCCTCACCAGTAATGGGCTGCTTATTGGCTCGGCCCTCGAAGTAGTTTTTCTGTCACTGGGCCTCGCTGACCGCATTAACACCATGCGCCGCCAGCTGGCTATTTTAAACAGCCAGCTTGAGCAGAAGGTTGAAGAGCGCACCCTGCAGTTACGTAACACTCTTTCTGAAGTTCGCGAACTGAAAGAGAAACAAGATGGTGATTACTATCTCACCTCATTGCTGCTCTCACCACTGGGAATGAACAACGCCCAGAGTGAAAATGTAAATGTTGACTTTCTAGTTGAGCAGAAGAAAAAATTTACCTTCAGAAAATGGAGCAGTGACATTGGTGGTGACCTCTGCCTGTCAAATAACATTGAGCTGAAAGATGGCAACTACGTAGTCTTTTTGAATGCCGATGCCATGGGTAAGTCAATTCAGGGCGCCGGCGGCGCCCTCGTTCTGGGTGCGGTCTTTCAATCAATCATTGAGCGTACCCGCAGTATGGGTGAATACCGTGACCGCTACCCCGAACGCTGGTTGAAAAACTGTTTTATTGAACTGCAAAAGGTATTTGAAAGCTTCGATGGCTCGATGCTGGTTTCGGTGGTTCTCGGCCTCATCGATGAAAACAATGGCCTATGTTACTTTATCAACGCCGAACACCCATGGACGATTCTCTACCGCGACCAGAAAGCCGAGTTTATAGAAGACACCCTTATTTTTCGTAAGCTGGGCACCCCGGGCCTCAACAGCCGCATCAGCATTCAGACCTTCAAAATGGAACCCGGCGATGTGCTGCTGATTGGCTCTGACGGTCGAGACGACCTGTTGATCTCAGAAGATGCCGAGGGCAACCGGGTTATCAATGAAGACGAGAATCTTGTTCTGCGCCATGTTGAAAAAGGTGATGGAATGCTTGATGCCATCTACACCGCCATCAAAGATAAGGGCCAGATCACCGATGACCTCTCGCTTCTGCGGATTGGCTACCGCGAAGCTGATATATCAGCCAGCACCGCCAAGGCCGTCAGGCAAGATCGCGTTCTGCGTCAGATCGAAAAGTTCAAAGAAGCCAATAAGTTCAAAGAAGCCTATCATTTTATGCAAGAGATTGAGATAGAACGCATCGTTGACCCCGATACGCAGAAGCGCCTGCTGGTCATCAGCCTTGAGTTTAAAGATTATGGGCGGGCCTATGAGCTGGCTGAAAAATATATTAAGCATCGGCCAGACGACTTAAAGGTTCTCTACATTGCCTCTTACTGTCTGTATAAGATGAAAAAATACAGCAAATCAGCTGATCTGGGCGAGCGGGTTTATCTGCGCGACCCCAGTGATACAGCTAACCTGCTGAATCTTATTCAGGTATATTTTAAGATGAATAATTTTGTTCGCTCAGAAAAACTGTTAAACCAGTTGCTTGAGCTAGACCCAGAGAACCAGAAGGCCAGCCAGTTAAAAGAAAAGCTGGCCGAGATTTAGCGGGCAATATCTGCAAGTACGGCCCTGGTCTGCTTGTTATCAAAGATTTTGGCATAGATATCAAGCGCCATTTGTTCAACCAGGCTCTGCAGGGTTTCTTTCATATTAAGTCGCCCCAGGTGAGGGCTCAGGGTATCATCAACCTCAATAAACAGATCATCACCCCGATACAGTCTGGCCCGATAGCGCAGCTGCAAAACCCGCTCAGAACCAGAAAATGACAGCAGGGTGGCCTCAGAAACCCGCAGGTTAACCAGGCCGGCTTCTTCTTTTTTAACCGCCACAACCTCTTTGAAACCTGCCCCCATAGCCTTTTTGAGAGCCCCGCTTAAACTCTTGCGCCAGTTGGTTACCCTGATCTGGCTTCGCCCACCAAACAATGAGTTGCGTTCAGCAGGGTCGTTAATTCTAAAACCGGTGGGTATATCCTCGGCAAGAGAAAGATATAGAGTTCGCTGCGACTGCGGGCTGGTTGTGGCAAAACGTGTTTTGGTTTTCAGCAGGCCTATTTCTTTGCCTGAGCAGGCGGCCAGCAGACAGATAATTGCAATAGAGAAGTATTTTTTTATACCGTTCATAGCTGTTAAGGATAATGCTAGAGAGAGCATCAGCTGTGGCAACTGGTTTTGCAGAATATGAGATTCGCAAACCTGTTCTTTTTCAGGTTTTCAAAACCAGGGGTATCGCAAGGCTGTACCCTGGGAATTTAATTGCCCCTGCCCCGTTGAATGAGTACTTTGCGCTTACCATGTTGAGATCAGTAACAGGCATCATTATTGCCACCAATGCAGTGGTCTATGCCATTACTAATTACCTCGAATATGCAGGCATATTTACGCAAAATGAAATATTAAGCATTCTCGGCCTTGTACCGGTAAATGTTTACGCCGGGGCCATCTGGCAACCGATCACCTCGATGTTTATGCATGCCCCCATGCAGACACCCATGGGCATTCTGCACATATTTATCAACATGTTTGCCCTCTATAGCCTGGGCCTGCCCATTGAAAAAATGATGGGCAAGTCGCGTTATCTTCTTTTGTATTTTATCTCGGGCCTGATGGGGGCGCTGCTGGTGATTCTTTTTCAGCCACCAATTTCTGTGACTGTGGGTGCCTCGGGGGCAGTGGTAGGTATTCTTGGTTCGCTGGCCATCTTTTACCCCAATTCGCGTTTGATGCTTTTTTTTATTCCCATGAAGGCAAAAACTGCCGCCATTGTCATTGGGGTAGGCTCAATCGCGCTGGCCGTGACTGGCAGTGCCGATGTTTTTTCACACTGGGGGCACCTGGGTGGTCTCATTGGCGGTCTACTCTATTCTCGTTATGTTCTCAAGCTGAAGCGCTCACACGAAACCTTTCATCACTATGGCCGGCCAGAAGGCCAACAACAAGAGCGATACCGTGTGTACCGCCTTGACCCGCGCACCGGCGAGATATATCCCGAAGATGAAGACTATCGTTAAATTGGTAGCTATAGAATCTTCAAACGCACCGGCAGCTTAATTGAAAAAACAGAGCCAAGCCCCTGCTTTGATTTAACCGTCAGCTCACCCTGCATCTGCTCAGCCAATCGCCGGCTGATAGCCAGCCCCAGGCCCGTACCCCCGAAGCGGCGATCGGTACCGTTTTCGCCCTGACGAAAAGGGTCGAAGATTACCCCATGCTGCGACTGGGCAATACCAATGCCATTATCGATAACATCAATAAACAGGTACTGGCCAAGCTGGCGCTGGCGCACTCGCACAGCCTGTTGTCGTTCAATAAATTTAAGGGCATTGCTCAACAGGTTCAGTAGAACCTGGCGTAGCTTCTTTTCATCGCCGCTTATATATAGGGGAAAGGTCACCCGGGTCAGAATTGCCTTTTTACTATCAGCCTGGGCCTGTACATCTTCAACACAGTTGTGAATCAGCGCAGCCACATCAAACGTAGAGATTTGCAGATCAGATTTTCCCGCTTCAATTTTCGAAAGATCAAGCAGGTCATTAATCAGGTGTAACAGATGGTTGCCGCTGCGATAGATTTTTTCGAGGTACGACAGTGTTTTGCCAGTTAAACTACCGCTGCCCTTGTCAATGGCCAACCCCGAAAAGCCAATAATTGAATTCAGGGGGGTGCGCAGCTCGTGTGAAACATTGGCCAGAAACTGGCTCTTTGAGGCATTGGCCTCGATGAGGGCCCGGTTGGCATCAAGCAGTGCTTCATTCACCTGTTTGGTAACGGTAATATCACGCACCATCACAAGGGCATCGTCATCAGAACATTTCACAACGCGGGCTTCAAAAAAACGTAAACCTGAGCTACGCTCTTGCAGAGAGTATTCAAACTGTTCAACCCGTTCTTTTTCAATGGCCCGGCTGATGCTTTTCAGGGCCACCTCGGCCAATTGCGGCATCACCTCTCTGATATTTTTGCCGAGAAAAGCCTCTGGTGGCAGGGCCGTCTGAAAATCATCGGCCGGTTTATAGTCTATGAAGATTCCGTCTTTATTGATTAGAAAAAGCAAATCGGGTACGGCATTATAAGCCGCCTGTAGGGTTGTCTGTGCTCTCAGCTTACCCCTCAGCGAGCGCCGATAGTCAATGCTGAGCCCTATAAATGGTATCATATACGAAAACACTTTTAAGCCATGGGCCGAGAAAAAGAAATGATCGTTCAGCTTCGATGAACCAAAGCTCATATACAATTGAATGCTGATATCAACCATGCCTGTAAGAATCAGGGCAAAGGTAAAGCGGCTCTGGGCCCGGCGGTGAAACCTGGGGTAAATAAAAACCGCAGCCAGCACAAATAACACCAACGGAATCATATCAAAGGGCCTGGTAATCAAATGCTCACCATACTGTGTCTGGGGCAGTATATCAGCCTTGATGGTAAAACACATGATTAACACTGAAGACAGAATCATCAGCACCGAAATAATCACCCATTGCCTGATTGATCTTTTGGGGGCGTAGAAATAATAAATTGTAATACCAACAATCAGAAAAAGAATATGCAGCAGCCTGCTGATAGCCCAGGTAAAAGGTAGTAAGTCTTCAAGAGCCAGGCTTGAGCTGATCATGCGGTTGCCCACCAGAACATGCATGGCATCAACCAGCCCCGAACAGAAAAAAGCAAGACCAATGACCCAGGTGGCAGCTTCACGGGTAATACTGAAATGTATCAACGCCAGACAAAATGTCACCAGCGAGATACCAAAAGCACTGAACTCTAACAGGGTATGAATAAGATCACCCTGCTCAGCCCAGTTAAACGGGGCCACGAGGGCCAGCAGCAATGGCAGAACACAAACAGCAACAATCGCCAGGGTATACCAGCTCTTGTAAGGTTGAAAAAGCCCGCTTTTTGAATTCATCACCACAAAACTGCCGGGCGACAATTTCAATAAACAGAAATGTCGTTGTCAATCAGCTTTCTTAATTTGTTTTTTTTGCCAGCTTGTTCTGGTAGAGCTTTTTGTCGGCCACCTCAAGCATGGTCTCAAGGCTGGCCTCATCAGACTCAGGGTCAATAGATGAGATACCGGCGGTCAAAGATAGCTCATAGTCGGCTTGAAAGTATCTATTTTCAGCTGCCAATTTTGTTTCAATGTCACTGAGAATCTGCTCTTCAGGCCCCAGCTCACCCGCCAAGACCACAAACTCGTCGCCACCAAAGCGGGCTACCACATCGTCATCGCTGAAAAAATTCTGTAAAAAATGAGCTGCCCTGATAATGGCCTCATCACCCGTATTGTGACCCAGGCGATCATTAATCTGCTTCAGATTATCAAGATCGATAAAAACCAGATTCAATCGCTGTTTGTTTTTGCGCGAAACAAATATCTTTTTCTGAGCCTGGGTCATAAAACCCCGGCGATTATTCAAACCTGTCATATCATCATAGTGGCTCAACAGGTTGAGCGACATCTGTATGACATTGCGTTCAATAGCATATTGAATAGACCGGGGTAGCACCAGCTTGTAGATTGTGTCATTTTTTAACAAACAATCTTGGGCCCCGCTGACTACGGCCCGGCGATAGATTTTCGGGTCTGTGGTCGATGAGAGAATGATTATGGGCGCCCGATCATCAACCTCTAAAATGCGGCCAATGGCCTTCATGTCTTTGTTGTCGGGCAGAAAGATGTCAAGCACCACAATATCGACCTGGTTATGCTCTAAATAGGCCAGCGAGTCACCGAGGCTCTGGCGGTTTTTGATATCAAAAGAAAACAAATCTGCCTCAGCTAAGGCATTTTCTATCTTACGAACATCATGTTCGTTACTCTCGATCAATAGAATCTGTATTTTTTCTTTTGTAATCACAGAAACTTAGACGCCCGCTCATTGGGTAAATGAACCAGAAAATGTAATTGTCAAGCTGTTTTCGGCAGATTTGATGCGACCATGAAAATCGTCGAAATGGTGCAGAATGGTGAAGATCAAGCAAGCGTAGGCCGGGCCTTTGATGATCTCGACCATGGCTCACGCCTCAAAGAGATGTACCATTTCAAAAGCAAAGACCAGGCAAAGCTCTATGAGTTGGCGACTGGCAACTTCTGTGGTTTTGACTATTTTGTTCCCCGCAAAAGGCAGGGGCAAGAAATTATACACTGGGGCCATAACTCACTGCCCCTGTTCACCAAATTTCAAAAGCGTATGAGCAGCTATGGCAAGGGCGGTGATATCTCATATTGTGGTTACAATGAACAGCCCATGAAAACCATCACAGGGCCAGGCTATTTTATTCTGCGCGAAGAGACCGACGGCCCCGATCACGTACACGCGCAGGCAGAGCGCCTCGTCGCGCTCGATCGCGTCTCGAACGGCGTTCCATCCGAACACGATGATCACGAGGGCCATGGCGAGGTGTATCCACGACGAGATCGGCTCGTAGAAGCCAGCGATCGAAACGATCTCCGCGAACACCACTGCTGTCCCACGGTAGGGGGGATTCGCCAGATCGCCGTCTCGCGCCGGTCGCGTTTGCGTCACGCTTCGGTCATCGCCAGGGCGATGTGGACTCGAGCGCGCTGGATGCACGCCGTACAACTCGGGCGATCGTGTCGGACGCGGACATTTCGATCGTGGTCGGTGGTCTCAGGCGCGGAGTGCCGCGTAGATCGCCTCGCGCAGCGCGAGCTCGCGTGGGTCGTCGTCCAGGTACACATCCAGCCGGTTCATC
>CAZHLC010000165.1:0-7566 GCA_964532545.1 uncultured Leptospiraceae bacterium
CTTTTCAAAGTACCTTCATGTCGAGTAATACTAACAAGTATTACTCGACTGAGTTATCTATAAAAGCGACCTGTAGAAAAAATGCAGGTCGCGCCAGCGCTCGTGAAGGGTTTGCGTAGCAAACCTGTAAACCTGCATTTTTCAGCGAGACCAGCTTTTCAAAGTACCTTCATGTCGAGTAATACTAAGCGGCAGGGGTTTAAACCCCTGCCACAAATCACTTTTCAACAGCCAGAAACAGGTAAACCCGGCCCAGGTAGGCTGGGCGGCTATCGTCTTTGAGAAAGTAAATCATGGTATATTTTCGGTAGTCGGCAGCCGGTAGTTCGATGAGTTTATGAGAAACCTGTTCTGGGCTTGATACGTTCATGGTATCGAGAAATTCATTGAGCTCGGTGTTGATCATGGCACATAATTGGTTGGTAAAAGAGAGCAATGAGCTTTCGGCAACCTCTGAGTGCATTTCATCGAGGGCAAATTTACGGGCGATATAGGGTAGCAGCAGAAGCTTGGTATAACCATCCATACCCATGAAGAGGCGGGCCTTGATTTCGCCATCAAAGGTGCAGGTAGAGCAGTATTCGTAGCACAGGCCTTCGTTCATGGTGGGCCCGTAGGCTTCGCGCTGAATAGACACACCCAGCCAGTCGTAGGCCAGCTCCATAAATGCGGCTGAGGTAGTTAGAATAAATTTCTCATCAACTAGCGGATCCATAATTAATTCCCCAGCAAAATCAGTGAATCTGCTGAGCCAGCCAGTCTTTTTTTACAATACATAGGCCTCAAGAATGCTGTTGATTTCGGCTGCGGCCTGTGGCTCAGTGAGATTGCCGCTAAAGCCCAGCAGGGTATTTTCAAGGCGAATAAGGTAAACCCTGGCTTCGTTCTGTTGCCAACTGAGCAGGGGGTAGCTGCGGTTGAATTTAGGCCAGAGGTGTTTACTGAAGACAGCCCCTGGTTGTTTGGTGAGGTTCAGCTGGTAGTTCTCGGCTGCCCGCCCCGCGGCGAATTCTTTAAAAACGAAGTGGCCTTGAAAACCTTTTGAACGCCAATCGGCATAAAAGAAATCAGCCAGTTTTGCTTTGCCGACTTTACCGTCATAACTGTAGCGCGCTGATTTGAGAGAACTTTCTTCACGTAAGAGCAGGGTGAAGGGGCGGGGCCGGGGGCTTGCTTTAGGGCCCGCCTGGGCGATGGGTGCTAGCAGTTCTTGCCATTGCATTTGTGTAAGTGCCACCTTGGCTGAGGCCGTGGTGAGCAGGTTTGACTGCCAGAATGTCACCCTTTGGTTTTGCTGGTATATCGTTGACCAACCACTGTTTTTCAGCTCGATCGAATGATTATCTTTGTTATAGGTGGTGCCCAGCAGTAGGCCCAGCGCATCATCTTTTGTGGGCATTTTGTGCTGGGTCAGGGTGACAAGCACGCCAGTTTGTTTGTGCTCATAGGTTGCTTGGGTTGCGGTTTCTGGTTTTGGCTGAATGGTTGTTTTAAAGTCTGCGGCCACACTGGTACGCTGCCAGGGGCCAATTTCAGTAGGGGGGTGAGCAATGGGCCTGAACAGGTTGGCCAGACTCTGGCAGCCAGCAGTTAAACCCAGCAGGGTTAAGAAGGTGAATATGGTAGAAGAGCGGGCTGGCGTCACAATACGCCAGCTGCCCCTGGCTCTTTCAATTGTACACCAAAAGTGCGCTGCTCGACGGCCCGCTGCAGACCATATTGCAGGCGACGCAGATAGTGATCAACATGATTGAGATCGGCTGGCCTGATCACCAGGGCACCATGAACATTCAGGCCCAGCAGGGTATTGGTGATCTGTTCGATTTTATTTGAGATCTCAAGGGCTTCTTGAAAGTCAAGGCGGTTCAGGTCAAACACGATGGCAAACTGGCGCTCGTCGATGCGGGCCAGCAGGTGTTTGTTACGAATTGAGGTATGCTCATCGGCTTCGTCGGTTTTGAGCAGCTGGTGAATGGCCATGCTCCAGCGTTTGATTTGATCGGCCGCTGGCGCTTCAGACGTATCAAGGCACATGATCAAAGTGGCAAAGGCTGAAGATGACAGCAGGCGCTCTTTCAAGGCAAAGTAAAAGTAGGGATACGTGACCGCCACCGATTCATCGTCAAGTACGGCATCTTGATAACTTTTCTGAACGAAGAGAGAACGGGCAAAGCGGCTTACTTCTTTCTGCAGCTCAATCTCATAGCCGCCGGGCAGACGGTTTTCTGGGCTGAATAGAAAGTAGAAGGCGCCAATAAGGCGCTCGCGCCGGCGCACCGGCAGTATGAGTTCGAGCCCATCAGGGCTTTTCACTGGGTCTTTCCAGGTTTGCAGGTTTTGTACCGCGGCAAAGGCCCCGGGAATATCAGGTATCACCTGGCCCTTGATAAACACCTGGCCCTTTTTCTGCATAACGGGTTGCCAGCCCTGCTGTTCACGGCTGTAGTAAACCAGGCTCAGGTAAGGAAAATACGTATAGAAATCATTCATTAACTGCACCAGTTGGTTATTGAAAAGCAGACTATTGTTGTTGTTTCTCATGGCCGGGGCCACACCTTCATCTGGTTGAGGGTTGGGCTGGGCAACGTCAGCCCTGGCCTTCTTCTCTTTTTTCTGCTTTTTCTTTCTGGTTTTGACCACCATGGGTGGGCGCTCAGGGTTATTTTTCAGTAGTGCGAAAACGATAAACAACAGTATGCCTGAGCCAATAAGAATGTAGCCACCCAGAAAAAAGTGAATACCGGCCACACTGTGGCGCAGCCCCTGCCAGATCTGGCCATAGTTGCGTGAGCGGTGAGAAGCCAGATAGACCAGAAAGGGGCCACCACTGTCAATACGGGTAAGCCGGTACTGGGTTTTATTGCCCTCATTCAAAATTTGTGAAAGTGATTTTACCATGGTGCGGTAGGTTTCGCGGGGCATTCGTTTAGGCTCATACATTGAACCCATGAGCTGGTTTTCACGGTTGGTGACAAAGGCTGCAGCCAGAGCTGATTCGCGGTCAAACAGACCGGGCAGGGCATCGATGAGATGACCACTGGTCTGGTTTTGACTGGTAATCTTCTGTATCTGTTTGCCTGTATAGCTCATATCGGGTGAGCGTTTTTTATTGTAATATAACAGGGTGACGGTTACCCCGATGACTAACCAGGCTGCAAAGGCCGCAATACCAACTTTCAATTTCATGTATTAAGAGTTTCGGCCCCTCAGTGCAGAACTTATACTAAAATAAATGGGTGGGGCAAAATTGTTGACGGGTTTCAGATTGGGGCTGAGGTGGGTGCATGTCGTGGTTGAGCCGTTTTAAACGTTCGCGTTTGACCCGAAAAATGACAAAGCTGTTCAAGCAGATTACCGCAGGGTTAGAGCAGGGTGATCTTGATATGGTTGAATATGGTAATGCCCGTCAGGGCAATATCTGGGGGCAGCAGACTGAAAATAAGGTGGTTTATACCATTGAGATCGATCTGCTATCGCTAAGGCCCGTTCTCTATAAAATTACTTATGATCTCTCAAATAAAGAATTCAGGTGCCATTCACGCATAGGCAGCAAAAATGATCTTACCAACGTGTTGCAGTTTCGCTGTAACACGTTTACTGAATTTGCAGAGCGAATCGAAAAACTGGCGCAGAACATTCCCCAGATGCGGCAGCGGGTGATCAAAGAGTATCTTTACCATCAGGCCGAGACCAGCCCCAAGCGCCGCTGGTTAAAGGTGTTTAAACGCCGTAAAAAAACCCGGCGTGATTATCTACTGAGTGTGGCCGAGGTTCTGTATGAGCAGCAGAAAATATCGGCCAACGAGCTGCAGCTGGCCAAACAGTATATTCAAGAATTAATCTAATAACTTGTCAATGGCCTGCCAGTCGATGGTGCCATCTTCTTTCTGGTGATACTCAATCAGGGCAGCCACCAGGCGCCCGCAGGCCACACCCGAGCCGTTTAGGGTGTGCACAAAACGGTTTTTGCGGGTTTCGGGGTCTTTATATCTGATTTTCGCCCGGCGAGCCTGGTAATCAAGAAAGTTTGAGCATGAAGATATTTCAAGCCAGCGGCCCAGGCCTGGCATGTAGACTTCAATATCATAGGTCTGGCTTGAAGCGGCCGAGGTATCACCACTGCAGAGCAGCATCACCCGGTAGGTGAGGTTGAGTTTCTGCAGAATGGCCTCGGCATTGGCAGTCAGGGTTTCAAGCTCTTCGGCTGACTTGTCGGGGTGAACAAATTTTACCAGCTCGACTTTCTGAAACTGGTGAACCCTGATCAGGCCCTTGGTGTCTTTGCCCGCGGCCCCGGCTTCGCGGCGAAAGCAGGGGGTGTGGGCGGTGAGATAGATGGGCAGATCTTCTTCGCTGAGAATTTCATCGGCATAAAGATTCGTCAGGGGAACTTCAGCCGTAGGAATAAGACTCATCTCGTCACGCTCAAGACGGTAATACTCATCTTGAAATTTCGGATACTGGCCGGTACCCCGCATACACTCATCGCGCACCACAAAGGGTACAAAGCGTTCGCGATAACCTGCTTCACCATGGGTATCAAGCATGAAGCCGGCCAGCTTGCGTTCAAGGCGGGCAAGGCGTTCGTTATAAACATAGAAGCGTGAGCCGGCCAGTTTTACCCCCCGGGCAAAATCAATGTCGTTTTCTTTTTCAAGGGCTTCGTGGTGGGGCAGGGTTTTCTTCAGGCTGTCTGGGTCACCATGGGTTCGTATCAGTTGATTATCATTCTCATCTGACCCTTGGGGAACTTTTTCATTCAGTATATTGGGTAGTGATAGCAGCAGGTCATCATAGTCGGCCTGGCTGGCCTCTTGTTTTTCTTTAAGAGCTTTTAAGTCGTCGCCAATTTTTTTTACTTCGGCCTTGATGGCTTCGACTTCAGTTGCATCTGCACCCTTTGCCATCAGCTGGCCGATTTCTTTTGAGCGGCTGTTGCGCTGGCCCTGCAGCGTTTCAACCTCACCGATCAGGCGACTGCGGCTGGTTACAATGTCTTTAATTTTGTTAACATCTTCAGGGTTGTGCCCCCGTTTCTGCAGATTTGTCAGAACCTTTTCAAGCAGGTCTTCTTGTTTCAGGTATGCGGGGTCAATCATAGATAGTTCAAACCTTGAAAAAACCCGGTATTGTAAATTTAGTTTTGTTTTTCAGGCTGAAAATCGTCTAAAAATGCACCGATGAGGGCCGCTGATTTATTTACTTGCTAATTAGACTAGTTCCTCAAAATTTGTTTTTCTATGGATCTCAACGTTCAAATTTCCGAAGAAATTGAACAATATGAGAAGAAGATTTATGATCAGAAGCAGCTGATTCATATTTCAAAAGCACTCAATTCAAATCTTAATCTTAACAACCTGATTGAATCGATATTGAACATCTCGCTGGCCCAGAGCCAGACATTTCAGATCGGCATTTACCTCAACCCCGAGGTGGCCAATCATGATTTTTTTCTACATGAAAACTTTATTGGTTTTGAAACCCGTGATGATCTTGACTATGTAATTCCCTACCGCAGCCCCTTCATCAGTTTTCTCGCCAATACCAAAAAGCTCTACATGTTAAACGAGCTCAAAGAAATGAAAGAGATTAACACCAAAGAGCTGAAGCAAGAAGTTGCCCAGCTTGAGTCTCTCAGCAAAGAGCTGCTGCTTATACCCCTGATTAACAAGGGCAAAATAAACGGTATTATGGTGCTGGGGCCCAAGACTTCGCAAGAAGAATACACAGCTTCTGAGAAGAACTTTCTGGCCGACCTGGCATCGATTGCTTCGATCGCCGTTGAAAACGCCCGACTCTATGAGCTGGCCACGGTTGATATGATGACTCATCTGAAAATTCATCATTACTTTCAAACCCGCCTGCTTGAAGAAATTGAAATTTCACGTGAGACTGGCCGCCCCTTAAGTCTGTATATGACAGACATTGATCATTTTAAAAAGTTTAATGATACCTATGGGCACCAGCTGGGTGACATTGTACTGGCCGAGGTGGCTGATAAGTTGATTAAAAACTCACGTTCATCTGATGTGCCCAGCCGTTATGGCGGTGAAGAATTTGCTGTTATTCTACCTAATACAACCCTGAACGAAGCCAAGAAGCTGGCTGAGCGCACCCGCTCAGCCGTTGAGGCCAGCGAGGTTGAAAACCCTACTGATGTGGGTGATAAGGTTCTCAAAGTTACCCTCTCAGCCGGGGTAGGGCAGTTTAACCCGGCCATTGATGAAGACCCTAAAATGTTGATCGAGCGCTGCGATAAGGCCCTCTACCGGGCCAAAGATGGTGGTCGCAACCGGGTTGAGGTTGCCTCTTAAAACATACTCTCTTGCAGATCGTTCAAGTCACCCTGCTCAGGTATGGTATCTGAATCGATTTCTTCGGCACTGACATCGCTACCGCTTTTTTTCAGAACTTTCCATTTGCCTTCAGCCGCCTTCAGCTGTTTTTCACAGAAGGTTTTAAGCAGAATGCCCCGCTCATAAAGCTGCATTGATTCTTCAAGTGAATCTTTGCCGTCTTCAAGCCTGCGGGTAATGGTTTCTAGCTCATCGAGAGCTGCTTCGAAGGTTAAATCTTTTTCAAGGGTTGCTGTCTTTTTCGCCACGGGGAATGTTTGCCCCTCTTTTGCACGGTGTAAATGAAAAAGCGGCTTAACCGATGTCGTAGTAGGCTTTCAGGTCGAACAGAATACAGGTTGGTATGGCCTGGCGGTTCTGTTCAAGAAACTGCCCTACCTTGCGAATATCGCGCATGGTTGGGTCAGAGGGAAGTCTGAACTTGGGCCCATCAACATAGCTGAAAATACGCTGGGTGATCATTTCTTTGAGAAACTCTTGAAACTCTGTCGAAGCTGATTTTTCCATAAATTCGAAAAAACCATAGGCGTCTTTGTAACCTACCGGCGGTATCTGCTTCAGAGCATCGGGTGGCACATCAACGTCGGCCCCTTCGCTTATTTTATCAAAGGCTTCGGCAAAAACCCGGCTGAGGTGTTTCACCAGAAAGGGTTTGAACTCGCCATCTTGCAGCATGCGAGCCCAGTCGTTTTTGTCTTTAATCTGCGGTTCGGGCAGACTGCTGACATAGTCTTGATAAGACATACCTTTTTGATTGGCGTTTTTAACGGTATTTTTATCAAAGATATCTTTAATTTGAAAGAGCAGGTCGCGGTCAAAGTGAAAGACGCCGTCGTTACCTTTGAATACTGTTTTTGAAATAAGGCTGCCCTGCCACAGGGTGTCAGCATCTGCTGTGGCAAAACCACCGTCGGCTTCAACTTCAAGTTTGAAATCGCCCAGGCGGTCGCGCATTTTTGCCCGGTAGAAAAATTCTTTCATGTGGGGCTGCAGAGCGCCAATGTAGTAGTAACCTTTTTCTTTTTTCTCTAACAGTTTGAACAGTATGAGAGACTTCCATACTGTCAGTGGGTTCATATAGTTTCGGTGTTTAAACGGGTCAGGAAAATATATGGCATTGAGCTGGGGCCCGTTAAATAGATGCAGCGGGTGCTTTTTCTCAGCCAGCACATCGTGATAATCATCACAGGCCTGCTTGAGGCTCTCAATG
>CAZHLC010000166.1:0-7562 GCA_964532545.1 uncultured Leptospiraceae bacterium
AGGGCCTCTCTGGCGGTCGCCTGATTGTAAAAGTGCCTGAAGGGGTTACTTTTGACCCGGCCCGCAACTTTATCATTGGAAATACCTGTTTTTACGGGGCTACCGGTGGCGAAGCCTATATCAACGGCCTTGCAGGCGAACGTTTTGCTGTGCGCAACTCGGGTGTACATGCCGTGGTTGAGGGCGTGGGCGATCACGGTTGTGAGTATATGACCGGTGGCCGGGTTGTGGTTATTGGTAACATTGGCCGCAACTTCGGGGCCGGCATGTCAGGCGGCATCGCCTACATTTGGGACCCTGAAAAGAGAATCGACGACTTTATCAACAAAGAAATGGTCGAGCTTGAACCCTTAGAAACACCCCAGGCAATTGACCGTGTTCTTCACATGATTACCAAACATAAAGAGTATACCAACTCTAAAAGAGCTGCCTATATTCTGAGCAACTGGGATACCGAGCGTAAGAACTTTGTGCGTATTATTCCAGCAGAGTATAAGATGGCACTGCTGCGCATGGAAGAAGAAAAAGAAAACCTAACTGAAAAAGAAATGAGCAAAAACGAGGTAAGCACCCATGGGTAAACCTACCGGTTTTAAAGAATACGAACGTGAAGCACTCACCAGAGACCCGGTTAAACAACGGGTTGAACACTATAAAGAGTTTGAGCACTCTTTTACCGAAGAGACCGCCAAGATTCAGGGTGCCCGCTGTATGGATTGCGGCATTGCCTTCTGCCATGGCGATACCGGTTGCCCTGTAGATAACTATATTCCTGAGTGGAATGACCTGATTTATCGTGGCCAATGGAAGCAGGCCATCGAGAACCTGCATTCGACCAATAATTTTCCTGAGTTTACCGGCCGACTATGCCCCGCACCCTGTGAGTCGGCCTGTGTGCTGGGTATCACTGAACCCCCGGTTTCAATCAAAGCAATTGAGCGTACCATAATTGATCGGGCCTTTTCTGAAGGCTGGGTTAAACCGCAGCCACCCAAAGAGCTTACTGGTAAATCAGTGGCTGTTGTGGGCTCAGGCCCGGCCGGGCTGGCCGCCGCCCAGCAGTTGGCAAGGGCAGGCCACCTGGTAACGGTCTTTGAAAAAAACGCCCGAATTGGTGGGCTGCTGCGTCTTGGTATTCCTGATTTCAAGATGGAAAAATTCCACATTGATCGTCGCGTTGAGCAAATGCAGGCCGAGGGCGTTACATTTAAAACAAATGTTAACATTGGGGTAGACAAACCCATCAAAGAGCTGATCGATAAATTTGATTCGGTAGTTTTAGCCGGTGGCTCAGAAAAACCACGCGATCTGCCCATTGAAGGGCGAGAGCTGGGCGGTATTCACTTTGCCATGGAATTTCTGACCCAGCAAAATGATATTAATGCCGGGGTAAAAGTTGAGAATCAGATCATGGCTACTGATAAAAATGTACTGGTTATTGGAGGTGGTGACACTGGCTCTGACTGTGTAGGCACTTCAAACCGCCATGGTGCGGCTTCGATTACCCAGATTGAATTATTTCCCAAACCACCAGATGAAAGGGCACCCAATACCCCCTGGCCCTACTGGCCCATGAAAATGCGTACCTCATCTTCACACGAAGAAGGGGCCGACCGCGAGTGGAGCATTAACACCAAAAAGTTCATTGGTGATGAAAACGGCAATGTAACTGGCGTTCTGGCTACCCGCTGTGAATTTAAAGATGGCAAAATTGTCGATGTACCCGGCTCAGAATTTGAAATCAAGGCCGAGTTAATTCTGTTCGCCATGGGCTTTGTGCATCCGCTGAAAGAAGGTATGGTAGCTGAGCTGCAGAAAATAGGGCTTGAGCTTGATAACCGCGGTAACGTGAAAGCTGATTATGGTCAGAAAGAAGGTTCGCATGTAACTTCTGTGCCCGGCATCTACGTCTGCGGAGATATGCGCCGTGGCCAATCACTGATTGTCTGGGCTATCGCTGAAGGGCGTCATTGCGCAGCCCAGGTTCACCGTGACCTGATGGCAAAAACAAAGTAAGCCTCTTAACGTAGAAGCTCTTCTTTAATAATCTCATAATTTCGACGGTAGATTATTGGTGAGTAATGCCCCAGGGGCCAGTCGCCATGGGGTGAAAGGATGAGCTTTGAGCCCCTGAGATGGGCTGACTTCTTTGTTACAAACAAATCACCTCTAGCCAGTATTGAGACCACCTCACAATCTGCGGTGGGCTCTTGCTCGTGTAACTCACGCATAAAGTCAGAGCCAATGCGCATCTGTTCAGCGCCCGGTGCACTCTGGCCCGAGATAAAATGTGCAATTGAGGCGAAAGTGGTGCCATAGAATGGTGTACCCAGTGAGATAAAGCGGCGTATATGCTTAACGCCCTCAAGCTTACGTATGTAATAGAGGCCGATTAAGCCACCCATGCTTACCCCGATGAGATCAAGCTTGGGGGCGCCCGTTTTTTTCTGCAGGCTTAATACGGTATCTGCCACGGTCTGAGCAGAATGGCGAATGTCTTGTGTATTCAAGCCGGGCAGGGGAACATCAAAAACCTGAAAGTGATCGTTCTGCAGTCGCAGCTTAATGGGCAGATTGGTAAAAGTTGGAGCACCATAGCCCTGAATAATGGCTACGGGTGGTTTATGGCCGCCTTTCATAAAGTTTATGGCAATTCAACTGCTTGAGACGTCAATCGATTAGTGATACATCTATGTGTACCAGATCTTGACGCCTTGAATCAATGCGGCGGGCGAGAGTTTGTAGTAGCTTATTGCTCCACTTTGGGTGAAGTTGAAATAACAGGTGAAAGTTCTCAGGTTTAAAGCTCAGCGCTTTTACCGGTTCATTGGCGACTACCGTTGCTGAACGGGGTAGCCCATCAAACTGGGCCATTTCACCTACCATTTCATTCTCGCGCAGCTCATCAATCTTTTCTAATTCACCAGCACGGTGATGAAAAACACTTACCGAACCCTGCACAATAATATAAAGTTCATTGCTGGTATCACCGGCCTTCATAATCTCATCACC
This sequence comes from uncultured Leptospiraceae bacterium, assembly GCA_964532545.1. Classification (GTDB taxonomy): domain Bacteria; phylum Spirochaetota; class Leptospiria; order Turneriellales; family CAZHLC01; genus CAZHLC01. Next base: position 3,013 of record CAZHLC010000166.1, read on the forward strand.
TTCACCAAAGTTGACACCCAGCTGCTCGATTATGGTGGGGGGAAAGTCTTCATCATCTGAGAACGAAATCTGATAAAGAGCGTCAGTGACCTCTGCCTCAGGAGCGCCTGGTATAACCACACTGTCGATCTTCAGCTGTGAAGAAGTCTGGCGGTGCTTTTCATCATAGAATCTGACCCGCCTGCTGAGGGCATCGATGGCGCGCCGGGCCAGCTCGGGGTGGCTCTCAAGGGCGGCCAGAAACTCATCAGCAGGCCAGATCGCATAGTGCGACCCGGGAAAAACCCCACACCCGCCTGGAAACGACTCTGCTAAAAGTACATCTTCTAAGCCGATAAAGGCAGTAGGGTAATAATTTTCATAGAGGGTGCGGCTGCCTGAGATTTTCAATCTGCGGCGGGCGCGGCCTTCAAGCACCATTACAATGTTTTCAGGGCGTTTGTAGGTAAAACGCAGCAGACTTTTATAGCTTTTGCTCTCACCGATTATGCCATTACGTATAAATGCTTTCAGATCTTGCATGGGCTGCCATTTTAGGCCCGGCTTAGCGCAGCTGCAAGCAAAAACCTCAGGCAAATACTTCGAGACTGAAATCGAAGGGCTTTACTGTATTGGTCAAGCTGCCCATACTTACATAATCAACCCCGGTACCCTGTAGTTTCTGCAGATTCTGCTCAGTGAAGCCACCTGAGGCTTCACTGGTTATGGTGGTTTTGTTTTTACGGTTGTATTCTTTAATAAAGGCCGCGCATTTTTTTAACTGGCTGCCAGTCATATTATCTAACAGAATAATTTCAGGCTGGCTGGTTATCACCTTTTTAAGCTGACTGAAGGTTTCTACCTCGACCTCAACTTTCTGCCGGGGGTACTTTTTGCGAAAAAGCCTGATGGCATTTTCAATGCTGCCAGCCTGGGTAATGTGGTTGTCTTTGATCATACCCAGCTGGGCCAGGTGCAGGCGGTGGTTATAGCCACCACCGGTATGAACAGCATACTTTGACAGCACCCGGTAGCCAGGCAGGGTTTTTCTGGTATCGAGCAGCTTCACCCCCATGGGTTTGAGCTTGCTGCTGATGCGGTGGGCGCGGGTTGAAATTCCGCTTAAAAAAGATAAAAAGTTCAGAGCAATTCGTTCAGCAGTCAACACTGACTGTATGTTGCCTTCAATCTGCATTACTTTTATACCAGGCTTTAGCCGGGCCCCGTCTTTTTTGTTCAGTGCAATTTTTATTTTCTTATCAACTGTTTTAAATACGGTCTGCGCCACCTGTTGGCCGCATAAGATGCCATTGTCTTTAGCCAGAATATAGGCCTTGCACTTCTGGGGCCTGGTGAAAATGGCATACGTCGACGCATCTTTTTTAATGTGATCTTCTGCAATGGCAGCTTTAATTAAATGCAGATAATCTGGGGGCTTGATCTTCTTAACCGGCGGGGGATAGTGGCTCGTTCGAGAGCGGCTCATTTATTGAAAAAGGGCCGGCATCTCATGGCTGAGATCTGCAAAGTCTGTGAGGTTATCATCCCACAAATGCAGAGGTTCTACCTTACCCATGGCCGATTTTAATGAAGCCCTGATGATGGGGTTACGGTTTGATTCATCTTTGAGCCACTCTTTAATACGTTGACGCTGCAGGTTCTGCTGGTTACCACAGAGATTGCAAGGTATAATAGGAAAATCTAACTGAGCTGACAGGTAGCTCATTTGAGATTCATCAACCTTGATAAGGGGTCTGATTACGATGTTGCGCCCATCTTTGCCAATCAATTTAGGGGGCATGGCTGCGGTGCGGCCTGCATAAAGCAGGTTCAACATCAGGGTTTCAATGGCATCGTCTGCATGGTGGCCCAGGGCAATCTTGGTGGCATTGAGGCGCTGTGCCTCGTTGTATAGAATACCCCTTCTGAGTCTTGAACAGAGAGAGCAGTAGGTTTTACCCTCTTCAATTTTGTCAATTACCACAGAATAGGTGTCTTCGTATTTAATATAGTATTCGACACCCATCTCTTTATAGAAGGCCTCAAGTTTGCTGGCATCAAAACCTGGTTGGCCCTGATCTAAGGTATATGCGAAAAATTCAAAATCTATGGGAGCTTTACGTTTTAAATCTTTTAAGAGGTAGAGCAGACCAATCGAATCTTTGCCCCCTGAAACTGCCACCATGATACGGTCACCGTCTTCTACCAGGCGGTATTTTTCAATGGTCTTGCCAACTGTGTTAAGCAGCTTTTTATATTTCTTTTTGAAGTTGTTTGAGGGTGCCTCTTGCATGCAGATAAGAGACTACCCAAACCTCAGGGCGTAAACAGATTTTTGCTGTTACAGAACACTGGCTTTCAGTCGATCTGAGTAATCAGTGAGTTTTTCACTGTTTTCACTCACCTGATCAGATTGCATGGCCACAACTCCGGCATCGTCACTGATCTGGCTGATGGTATCTAAGACTTCTTTTTCAGAATAGGCCGCCTCATCGATTTTCTGGGCTATTTTGTCAGAGAGGGTTTGCAAAAAATTTAGAACCGTATCTATCGTCTGGGTTGATTCTAGATACATCTGGCTGTTGCCCCGAAGTTGTCTGAGGTTTTCGGCCAGATTCGCTACATCTTCAAAAATCTGATCAAAGACCTTAACGGTCTCTTTCAGAGATGAAGCGCCGCGGCCAATGCTTTTGGTAACTGCTTTCAGCTGATCAATGGCCTGGCTGGTGCTGCGGGTGGTTTTGTCTGACAGTTCGGTGATTTCATTGGCAACAACCTGAAAGCCAGAATGAGATTCGCCAGCTCTTGAGGCTTCAATCGAAGCATTGAGCGACAACATTTGCAGCTTCTCTGATATAGAATTCAGAAGCTCAATAAGCTCTGCAAGATTTTCTGATTTTTTCTGAATACCGTCAATATCGGCAATGGTTTTATTTACCATTTTATTACCTTCTCAGATCTGGTCGCTGGTCGTGCGGGCTGCGTTGTAGGCTTCATTTACATTTGAATGCAGCGATTCAAACTCACGGTTGAGTTTGGTAACCAGTTTGTTGGCATGACCGGTTTCTTCACGCTGCTGTTGGGCATTCTGTTGTATGCTTGAGAAGACCTCATGTATGTTGTTCAGGGCCGCTGTGGCTTCTTCAATTTCAGCGGCCTGCTCATTGGCAGTATTTTTTAAACGCTCTGAGATAAGGTGTACGTCATGGGCTGAATCATTGACCAGGGTGGCACTTGAGTTTACTTCATTTTTAATATGGCTGTTAACCCGGGTCAGACGGTTCACAAGACTGTTATAGAGAACCGCAAGGTTGCTGATTTCATCATTCCCTTTTACTGCTACCCGCGATGAAAAGTCACCCTGTTGGGCGGCTTGAATGGCCTGGGTAAGGCGTTTGAGTGGTTTTACAATCTGGCCTGATAAAAATAAAGATAACAGCAGGCCGATTAACAGAATCATTGAAAGTGCCAGAAGAACCAGCTGAAAACGTGAATGAAAGTAATCAAGTACCTGACTTACCTTGAAGTCAGCCTGTAGAATGCCGGTAATTGCACCATTGGCTGCTCTAATGGGGGCCATGGCAGAGACCCAGGCCCCATTCTGGTTCTCATAGATGGTGGTATACTGTGCTGCGCCCATCAGTGTTGATTCTACCTGATCTGCGATTACCTGGGGGTATTGATATTTTTCGCCGACAAAATCTGCATTTGGGTGCAGCATAACGGCCCAGCGCAGTTCTTTTTTATTTGTAACTCTGAAGGCATACAGGGTCTCAAAAGTAAGATTGTTCTGTCGCATTACCTCAAGCAGATATTTACGAATCTTCTTAAAACTTTCTTTTTTTTCGTCACCCTGGCCTCGAATTTTGCGTATGTCATTACCCTGAATAGAGATCGCAGCAGTATTGACAGTTGCTTCAAGGCTTGCGCCGAACTTTTCTTCGATAGCGCTTCTGAGATTGTAGTAATAAAACACTGAAAAAAGCGAGGCCACTACAATAGCTATTGAAAAAGATAAAATAGTAACCTTACCCCTGATTTGCAGACCCATGGTAGATTATCGGTAAAAAAAGGACTGCATTTGAGTTTCAGACGGTCTGTTCTATGCTGAAATATTGACCGGCTGTCTCAAAATGCCGTTTTGGTCGGGTTATGCCGGCTGAAAAGATACTGGTTCAGAAATATGGGGGCACCTCGGTAGGCGATGTTGAGCGTATTCGCCGGGTAGCCGAGCGCATTAAGGGTTATCACCAGGCCGGTAACAAACTGGCTGTGGTAGTTTCTGCCATGGGTAAAACTACAGATCGTCTGGTGGGTATGGCGCAAGAAATCACCGATAGCCCCTCAAAACGAGAGATGGATATGCTGCTCTCGACCGGTGAGCAGGTTTCAATTGCCATGCTGGCCATCGCCCTCAATCACCTTGACGTACCTGCGGTCAGCTTTACCGGTTATCAGCTGAATATTCTGACAGACGGAGTTTTCTCAAATGCCCGTATTCAGAGCATTGATACCGAAAAGCTTAAGGCTGCCATGAATGAGAATAAGGTCTGCATTGTGGCTGGCTTTCA
>CAZHLC010000167.1:0-7543 GCA_964532545.1 uncultured Leptospiraceae bacterium
GTCTGCCGCTGATAAAAACGATACATCAGCAGACCAATGATGGCCAGATTATTTAGAATGATCCATAAAAAGCTGACCCCGTGAAAGAGAAAATAAATCGAGAAATTCTGGGCCATAATAGCCACCGAGAAACCAAATAAGCTGGCCACATCGTTATCTACCAGCTTACCCAGAAATGACCCCTGGGCCACCTCAGCTGAGAATGTCTCTTTTAATTGGGGAAAACCCAGGTACCACAGCAGGGGTAACAGCGCCGATTGAAAAAGGTAGCTCTCATAGTGTTTGCCAAAAATGCCCCCCATATAGCTGAAAGCCAGGCCCAATAAAAGGCCAACAGTCAGGCCCAGCCCCCCACTCAGGGCATCTGAACCCAGCACCTCAGAAGCCTCTTTGATAATAAACTCATGTACCTGCAAAAGTTCATTACGCTGGTACTGGGGGCGGCCATCGCTGAATAACTGAAAGTAGTAACGAATGGCCAGAACCAACCCGGCACAGAGAAACAACCAGAAGAGAAAAGATAACAATTCCATCAGTCTCTCTGATCGATTGGCGTAAATTTGGGGTCGGTTTCACCCACATATATTGCCTTGGGTCGATAGATGCGGTTATCACCTACCTGCTCGATCCAGTGGGCGAGCCAGCCAACCACCCTGGCCATGGCAAAGATGGGAGTAAAAAGGTCAGATTGAATATTCAATTTATCATACACCAAGGCTGAGTAAAAATCAACATTGGGGTAAATGCCCTTGGCCCCAACCCGCTCAGCCATAATTTCTTCGACTTTAAGAGCTACATCATAGAGTGGGTTTGAACCATATTTACGAAACAGCTCTTCTGCCAGACGCTGTAGAATCTTGGCACGGGGGTCTTTGGTACGGTAAACCCTGTGGCCAAAACCCATAATCTTATCTTTATTTTTCAGTTTTTTGTCAATGTAGGCTTCAACCTTATCAACTGAACCAATCTCTTGCAGCATAAAAAGCACCTGCTCGTTGGCGCCCCCATGTAGAGGTCCGGTGAGAGTTCCTACAGCAGATGAGATTACCGTAAAGGGGTCGGCCAGGGTTGAACCGGTTACCCTCGCACTGAAAGTTGAGGCATTCATGGTATGCTCCATGTGAAGAATGAGGGCAATTTCCATAATGCGGGCCTGATCAGCCTGTGGTTCATTTTCTGACAGCATAAATAGAAAGTTTGCTGAATATTCAAGATCATCACGGGGCAACAGGGCCAGATCACCATAGCGCATGCGGTGATAGGCAGCCACAATTGTGGGCATTTTGGCAATGAGCCGGGTGACCGCAATACGCTGCACTTCAGGCCGGGTAAAGTCGTTGGTTTCAAAGGGGTAAAACATACCCATGACCGCAACGATGGCCTGGGTAGCATCCATCGGGTGGCCATTGTCAGGCAGAGTTTTAATTAAATCGATAATTTTGTATTTCAGCCTGCGATGCAGAGTAATATCATCAGAAAACGCCTGAAACTCATCTGCGGTGGGCAGCTTGCCATACAATAGCAGGTAGGCAGTTTCTGCAAAGTTGCTTTTTTCTGCCAGCTCTTCTATGGTAAAACCGCGGTATTTGAGAATACCCTTATCACCATCTATACTCGAAATCTTTGATTTCGCAACCGGTACACCCGCCAGCCCGGGAATGATCTGTTCTTCTTTTGCTTTTTCTTTGGCCATCAAGCACCAGAAAAAAAATATTTTGTGATAATTCAAGGCAAAAACCTTAGAAAAAAATAATGTCAGCCCTGGGGGGTATGAGTGTCTTCTTTATACGAGGTTATTTTAGTTGTCTATGTATTTCAGACAAAGCCACTGACCCATGCTGAAGGCCATTACCTGTATACTGATCGCATTTTCTGTGAATCTATCTATTTATGCTTCTGGTGCAGCCGTTGAACTTCCTAATAAAACACCTGATCAGGCCAAGCAGTTTGTTGAAAAAACCCTGAATAAAATTGAAGCCTCATACAGCGAAGACGAAGAAACCGAAGGTTTTCGCTACAGACTTAACACTTCATGGTATTCGCCCTATACCTTCGATATCTTTATAGGCACCTATGGCGATGATCATAAAACCTTTGTAAGAATTGACGCCCCCAACCGCATGGGCTGGGCCTTTGGTGATGTACTTATGCAAGAAAATGGTTCAAAACCTTTTCAAAAAAAATACCAACCCAAATCGGTGCTGCTGGGCGATTTTTTAACCCTGCTTTCGCCTTCTTTTGGTTATTACTATACTAATACTGATTCACCCTTCGCCCCCAAAACAGTGTGGACGCGTTCGCTAATCTACTTCGGTCTCGACCTGCTCTTTCTCTGGGTTGGTGGCAAAACCTTTTTTACACATGGTTTTGACCCCCTTGACCGGGGTAAAATCTCAACCGCGATTCTTATGGGTGGCTTTCGTTTGTTTACTCTGATACCCCATCACATGCAGTTAACAGCAAATAACCGCATGGTCAACCTCGGTTATACCTTTCGGTTCTAAGTGGCCGAATCGATCAAGCTGCTCAAGGCTCTTTCTGAGCCCCTGCGCCTGCGCATTGTGGCCCTGGTTGATCAGGCAGCCCTGAGTGTCAGTGAGCTGGTAAAAATACTGGGGCAATCACAGTCGACCATAAGTCACCATATCAAAACCCTGGCTGAACTTGGGCTCATCAACGTACAGAAAATGGGTACCCAGAATCTCTACAGCACCGAAGGCAGCACGGCCCTGCCCCCGGCCTTCATTGAGCTATGGCAGAAACGTGAGCAGCTCTTTGGTGAACTGGCCGAGTACACTGATGACAACAACCGTATGCTTCAGGTTCTTTCAGAGCGTGAAAAGCGGGGCTTCGGCCCCGATTGGCAGAGCTGGCGAAAGGTGCAACCTGACCTGCCCTACACTTTTGAAGTGGCACTGCGGGGCCTTCGACCTGCAGGCCTGGCTGTTGACCTTGGGTGTGGTGATGGTAACTTTATAGAAAAGATTACCTCTGCCTTTGATACCGTAATTGGTATCGACATGGCTACCGAACAATTACAGACTGCCCAGAACCGGCAGATCGCCGGTAATGTTCAATTGCTGCAGGGCAATGCAGTGGCTGTGCCCCTGGCTGCTGAGAGCACCGACTCGGTTTTTTTTCGTATGGTACTGGGGTTTATTGCAGAACCCGCCCAGGCCATAAGTGAAGCCAGCCGCATATTAAAAACTGGTGGCCGCATGTCGATCATTGACAAGTCTACAGCTGAAACCACTTCATTTTCATTACGCTATTTTCAAGATATCTGTGAAAACCAGCAGAATCTGCGTCTGGCCCATTTTTCAGAATTGCCCCATGTATTTATTGCTGTATTAGAAAAGCTGAATTAGAGTTTGTTGATTTCGCGCTTTTTCATGCGCAGATCGGTATGAAAATCAACCTTATCTTGCATAAACTCATCAAACTCAGGTAGAAAAAATTCGGCATTTAAGGCAACACCGTTGCAGCGAACTTCAAAGTGCAAATGAGGGCCGGTACTACGGCCGGTATTGCCTGAGAGACCAATGATCTGCCCCTTCTTGATGGTATCACCTTCTTTTACCAGTGCCGTAGTTAAATGACCATATAGCGAAGTATAGCCATTGCCATGACGCAGCTCAACCACAACCCCGAAGGCGCCGTTGTAACCAGTTCTAATAGCTACCCCATCTTGAGCAGCCACCACAATTGATTTGCGCCCGGCTGCGATATCAATGCCTGTATGGCTCTTGCCCCAGCGCTTGCCCGGTCGACTGGTAATGCGGTTACCCTTTACTGGCCAGAGAAATTCAGCCACAGGTACCTGCCATTCTTTTCGAATTACATCAATGTCGCGTAATTTACTGATATATTCTTTTGAGTAGGGATAAAAAACATAACGACGATTCGAACGCCTGCTGAAACCGTTGACCTTTTTGATTTTGGCTACGGTTACCCCGAACTTTTTAGCATAGTATGAGTATGAGTGCGAATCTTTCCACACGCCGAGCTCGCCACGATAGCTCTGCACGTACTGGTTATCAACCTTCACCTGGGCTACCTTGCGCATGGTTTCAGCCTGGCGCTGAAAACTTTTGAACAGTTCGTTGGCCGAAAGGCCCTGCAGGCTGGCGAATAGAATGATGAGGCAAAATCTACTGAGTTTTCTCATTGGTAAGGTGCTTGAGACCGCATCAAGGGCTGGCCGATTTTTCATTTTGTCAAACCTTTTTTCATTTCTGACCTTCACCACCCGGGTGACATAATAGTTTGTTAGCCTATTATCGAAAAGAACAGCCAATAGTTAAAATATAAAATTATTTACAGCCGGCTCACTGCTGGTTCTATGAATTAATGACCTTGATCGCCCTGGGGTTAGCTGTAGCCCCCATTGCCGCCCTGACCTTCTACTTCTATTACCGAGACAAACATGAAAAAGAACCAGTATCAATGCTGGTAAAGGCCTTTGCATTTGGCGTGGTCAGTGTTGCACCAGCATTGCTGCTTGAGTGGCTGTTTGAAGGCCTGGGTGTCACGGCCGGCAAAAGTCTATTTATGACTGCCATCTCAGCCTTTATCGGGGTGGGCCTGGTTGAAGAGTACTGCAAATTCTTTTTTATCAAACGCTATCTCTATAAATCAGAACATTTTAACGAACCCTACGATGGTATCATTTACTCAGTCATGGTATCGTTGGGTTTTGCCGGCATAGAAAATATCTTCTATGTGATACAGGGTGGCACCGAAGTGGCCATTCTGCGTATGTTTACCGCAGTACCGGCTCATGCCATGTTTGGCACACTCATGGGATATTTTATCGGCCTGGCCAAATTTCAGCCAGGTAAAGAAGGCCGCATGTATCTGGGTCTGCTCTTTGCCACCATCTTTCATGGGGCCTATGACTTCTTTCTATTTGTGCAGAATATTCCGGGAATGTTTATCGGCGCGATTATTTCGCTGCTTGCGGGCATTTACTATGCAAGGCGGGCCATGCGTATGCACATCGACAGCTCGCCCTTTCGAGAAGACGCCTGAGTTTACTTTTTTAGAACTTCAGCAAGGGGCATTTTTTTGCCTTTTTTTACCAGGCCCTGCTGCTTAAAAAAGTCTTCAATCAGGTTCTGGTGAAATTGCCCAAGGGCCCGCTCAATTAAATAAGAGCTTGTCTGATCAAGTTGCCGGCCCCCCAGCATTTGATCGTAGGCCATCAGCATGGCCTGGGCCATCTCAGGGTTAAACTCTTCTGCCAGAAAATCATGCAGCTTCTCACGGTACTGGCTGTCGCCCTTCTTGTCATTGCTGGCTTCAGAAATGATGTGCTCTACCAGTAATCTACGTTTCTGCTGTGTCACAAAACCAGTTTCAAACTCTTCTTTATCTTTCTCTGGCATTTGTTCGAGCTCAATTTTTCTCTCGCCCAAGTACTTCTGCATGCGCTCTGTCATGTAGTTCTCAGGATAATAGACCTTTGAACCTTCGAGTACAGTATCAATGGCCTTGGCGATCTGCTCATCCATACTGCGCCTGTGAAAACTTTTCTCAAGATCTTTGCGGGTATTTTCTTTCAGCTCATCAACGGTTTTAATATTCTTATCAATCTTGGTGATGAACTCTTCGTTCAATTCGGGAAACTTAACGCTTTTAACTTCTTTTACTTTAACAATAAGATTGTAATGGGTCGCGGCCTCTTGCCCCTCTTTCAGAGTTTCTTTCTGGCGGGCCTGCTCTTCAGCGCTCATTTCTTTTTTCAGGGTGAATTCATCGCCGGCCTTTTTGGGGCCATTGAGAAGCTCAGCTTCAACCTCTTTGTCAAGCTCGCCCTCACCTACGATGAACTGCTGGCCCAGCATGGGGTTACCCTGGGGAATATCATTCACCCAGATTTCATAATCAACCACCACCAGGTTACCGTTTTCAACGGTCTGCACTGGCTTTTCATTCATCTCGGCATGGCGGCGCTGCATCATTCTAATTTCGCGATCAATGTCTTCGTCTTTGATATCAGCAATGTGCTCACGCAGATCAACACCCTTGAGCTTGCCCAGCTTCACATAGGGCATACAATCGAAAATCAGCTCAAATGAGTAGGCTTCTTTTTTCAGTTTGAGATTATCAATTTTTACAATCTGGTAGAGGCCGTTCTCTGATTCTTTGGCGATTTCGGGCAGTTGCTCATGCAGAGTGGTCTGCAGAGTCTCATCGGCAATCTCTGCTTCGAATTTTGAGCGCAGAATGTGTTCTGGCACCTTGCCCTTACGAAAACCGGGAATCTTTTTCTTCTGCCCGATTTTCTGCATCGCCTTTTTTTCGGCGGCTTCTTGTTCTTCTTTGGTTACGTTAACCTTTGCGCTGTATTGAATGTCACTTTTTTTCGAAATACTGATAGAGGCCATAATTGAGACAGGCAAATTTCGTAAAATAGACAGGGCGTCAATGTATTCTGTCTTTCTCGCAGGGCTGTTTCAGGGCTGTTAAATTTAACAAAATGAGCGTTTAATCGAGATTAGAAACCTCAGATAAAAGGCCAGCCTTCATTACCATCTGGCGACGGGCCGTTTTGGCCAGGTCATCAGCGTGGGTAACCAGTAAGACTGTAAGATTGTTCTCTTCGATAAGCTCGTTCAGCAGATTAATAAAGTTCTCAGTGTTGGCCCCGTCTAAGTTTCCCGTGGGTTCATCGGCCAGAATCAAGGGCGGGTTATGCACCATGGCCCGGGCCACTGCAACCCGCTGTGATTCACCCCCTGAGATCTGCGCCGGATAATGATCTAAGCGGTGCCCCAGCCCTACTTTCTCAAGAATCTTCTTGGCCTGCTCACGGGCTTCTGCGCGGGGCTGCTTCAGCAGCAACAGCGGCATCATGGCATTCTCAATTACGGTAAATTCAGGTAACAGGTAATGATACTGGAAAATAAAACCCAGATGTTTCTTTCTGAAGTTATTTAACTGCGATGGTTTGCGTGCTTTCAGCGACTCGCCATTGATGACCACGTCGCCCTCATCAAACTTATCAAGGGCCCCGATTACATTAAGAAAAGTACTCTTGCCGGTACCAGAGGCCCCCTGAATTGATAAGAAGTCACCCGCCTTGATTTCAAGATTGATACCCTGCAATACATGAATGCGGTTATCGCCATCAAGGTAACTCTTGTGCAGATCGATGATCTCAACAATCTTACTCATATGTCACCCCGGCGAATGATTTCCATGGGGTCATAGCGGCTGGCAATAAAGGCCGGTATGAGTGCGCCCAGAATGGCCAGAATCAGTGAAGCAGCTGCAATTACGCTGATAAAACCCGGCTCAATCGAAACCGGCAGAGTATCAAAGTAGTAAATGCCCTTGGGAATGAGCTCGGTAGGAATGCAGAACTCGCCAGTCACATACTTTGATTTTAATTCGCAGTAACCGTCTGAGACTTTTTCTAGAAAACGCAGAATGTTTTCGAGTTTAAGGGCCAGAAAGACACCGGTTAGAATTCCGAAAATGGTGCCGCTTGACGCCATTGAAAAACCAATCATTGAGAAGACTGCCAGAATACTCTGGT
>CAZHLC010000168.1:0-7540 GCA_964532545.1 uncultured Leptospiraceae bacterium
ATAATTCAACCTTTACCGCAGGCAGCTCGGCCCTGACTGTAACCGGCAACTTCAATAACACCGCAACATTTACATCAGGCACAGGCACTGTCACCCTCAACGGCGCCGGTGCTTCTACCCAGGTAATAGCGGGTTCAACTTCTTTTAATAACCTGACCTTCACCAACAACGGCAACCGTACTATTCAGTTTACCGATACCACAACCCAGACGGTCACCGGGGCCTTTAATGCCGCCGGCACATCTTCTACAGCAAGGCTGTTACTGCGCCCCACAGGTGCCGGCACATGGAACTTCAACCTCACCGGCACCAAGGGTACCATTCAATATCTCGATGTGCAGAACGGAAATGCCTCGGGCTCGAGCGCCGGCAATAAGCCCATACTTAACGCCTTTGTGCCCGGCAACCTTGATTCTGGCACTACAACCGATTGGTTTCCGACGATATACATTACCGCTGCCGAAACTTTAGACAGTGATTCTGATGGCCAGATCGATCACTATAAGTTGACCTTCAATACCAATGCAGACGACTCAACTTTTCCTGGCTATGTGTTAAACAGCGATGGCAATGCCCAGACAGACTGGCTCGTGGCTGGTTATGCCGGTGTCATACTTGCCCATGGTACCGCAGCCCCGGTTGCTGACCCGGTCGATGACAACGTTTTATATCTCAAGTTTACCGAATCAGGCGCTGCCGACACTGACGCCCTGCCCCAGATTACCACTACAGCTACACCGGGTCTGCAGAGTACTACAGCGGTAACCATTCTGCAGGTGAATAACAACTCAATTATTGAAATAGACACGGCCGCCCCGGTTATTCTAAGTGCCGTGGCCACCATTAGCAGTACTAACCTTGTACTCACTTTTTCTGAGCCTGTTGATACCAATGGGGGTACACTGACAGGCAATCTGGTTGCCGGTGACTTCACCTATACCAATACCTCAGGCGCTGATGCCGCCAGCATCACATCTTTGGTCGATAACGACGCTTCGGCCGATGAGAACGCCACATTGACTGTCAATACAAATTTTGCGGTGGGCGATCTTGGCGCAGATACCATTGCCGCTGCCAGTAACGCCATTTTTGACAGCGCCAACAATTCAGCCCCCACCACGGCCCTCGTGATCAGCAGTTCGACCTTTGTTTTCACCCGCCAATCAGGCAATAGCAATGATGTGAATACCTACTCATCATCAGGCTGTTCAGGGCCTGCCGTGGGCGTTTTGCCTGATAACACCAAAGATGTGGTAGTCTGCAACGGCCATAATCTTACGCTCAACGCCAACCTCTCGGTCAAATCACTGAGTATCGTTACAGGCGGTACAGCAACTGCGGGTGCCTTTACCATTGACCTGGTTGAAGGCTTTATTTTTTCAGGCACTTTTACCGCAGGCACATCAACGATAAATTTATTAGGAACCAACAACGCTTCGACCCAGAGTTATACCTTAAACAGCGGTGGCCAGAACCTCTACAACCTGAATGTTGCCAATGCCGAAGCCGGGGCCACCGTCGACAGCTGGGCTCTGGGTGCAAACATCACCGTTACCAATGATTTTGCCAACAGCAAGGGCACTTTTGATACCAGCGGTAGCAATTACAGCCTGACCGTTGGCAATGATTTCAATCTAACCAACGCCAACGCCACGGTGACCGCCAATGCCTCGGCCATCAGTGTGGCTGGAGATTGGAATATTACTGCAGGCACCTTTACCGCGGGCACCAGTACGGTTACGCTTATAGGTACGAACAATGGGGCAACCAACCCCTTCACCATTCGCAGCAACTCACAGGCTTTTTACAACCTCACCGTGAACAACGCTGAGGCCGGGGCCAATGTTGACACCTTCACCCTGCAAGATGATGCCAGCGTTTCTCGCCACTTTACCCTGACAAAGGGCACATTCAGTCTGAATACCGGGCCCAGCTATAATCTGGGTATTACCCGCAACTTTGTGATGAACGGTGCTACCGCCACCTTTCAAGCCCAGGCCGCCACCGTAACAGTAGGCCGCAGCGTAGCTATTAGCAACGGCACCCTGACGGCCGGCACCAGTACCTTCAACCTTGTGGGCACCAATGACGCTGTGGCCACTGCCTTTACCATTCAAACCAATGGGCAGAATTTTTACAATTTAACCATAAACAATGCAGAGGCCAGTGCTACGGTTGACAGCTTTACGGCTCAAAACGCCTTTAACGTCAACAATGACCTGACCCTTACCAAGGGCACCTTCAGTCTCAATACCGGGCCCAGCTATAACCTGCAGGTTGATGGTAACCTTTTTATTAACGGGGCCAATGCCACCTTTCAAGCCCAGGCTGCAACTCTAACCATCAGACAAAGCTATAATGTAACTGCAGGCACATTCACTGCAGGCACCAGTACGGTCACCTTTATAGGCACCAACAACGGCGCAGCCAATTCGTTTAACCTGCAAACCGGTGGCAGCGCCTTCAATATTCTCAGATTTAACTCGGCTGATGCCTCACCCAACTCAGACACATGGGCGCTGCAAGACGCCGTAACCATAGGCAGCAATCTGCTGGTTGATGAAGGCATCTTTAATACTTCGGGCTCGAACTATGCGGTCAACGTAGGCGGCAATGTGATCTTCGCCAATAATGGTACCATCGTTGGCAATGGATCGACCTTTACACTTACAGGTGCCAACGCCCAGTGGAATAACCCGGTAGCCTCGGGCACCTTTACCGAAGGCACCTCTACCGTAGTATTTCAAAACACCGGGGCCGGCCAGATCACCGCACATGATGACTTCTATAACTTAACCATTTCAACCGCAACCCCTTCGACCTTCACTTTCACCGACGGCGCCACCATTGCTAACAACCTTCGCTTTAATGCAGACGGCACCTCTACCATACCAGATGGCGAGACTGTGACTGTGGGCAACCTGCTGGCCATGTCAAACAGCACCACAGTGAATCTCGGTGGTGGTGCATCAGGCGGTTTGACAGTAGGGGGTAACTTTAATCGCACAGTAAATGCCACTTTCACCGCAAATACAGGCTCTACCGTAACCCTCAATGGGGGCACTGGCACAACCCAGACAGTGAACCGCTCAAATACTTTTCAGAACCTTACCCTGGCCAACAACGGGGCGCGCACCGTGCGCTTTACAGACGGTACCACAACCACGGTCGCGGGTACATTCAGCGCCCAGGGCACCGATGCAGCCAACCGCCTCACCCTGCAGTCTGTATCAGGGGGCACCTGGAACCTTTCAGCAACAGCCAAGGGCACCCTTAATTTTCTCGATGTGGCCAACTCTGATGCCAGTGGTTCAAACGCCGGTATCAAACCCCTGCTGGCCGCAGCTGGCCCCAATAACAATGACTCAGGTGGTAATGCCGACTGGTTTCCGGGCACGGGCGGCACTTTCTACACTAGAGCCACCGGCAACTGGAACACCGCGGCAACCTGGTCGACGGCGGCCTGTGGCGGTGCTGCTGCAGCGACGGTTCCCACCAGTACCAATAACGTACAGATCTGTGATACTCATAATATAACCCTGACGGCCAATGGCTTTGCCAATGATCTCACCCTGGGCGGCGGGGCTAGCGGCAGCCTGGTGGCCTCAACTTTCACTCTCGATATTAATGGCAACTGGCTTGAAAACACTGGTTCGACCTTTACCCAGAACACCTCAACGGTGATCTTCAGTGGTTCGGGTACCCAGACCATCACCCAGCTGGTCGCCAACAGCTTTCACAACGTAACTATCAACAACTCGGGCGGCACAGTATCACAATCAAGCGCCGTAACCATGGCCGGCAACTTCATCAAGAATAATACCGGCACCTACGACATGAACGGCCAGGCGCTGACCATCACCGGAAACTCAAGCAACAACTCAGGTACATTCAATGCAAGCGCGGGCAATCTAACGACTAACAACTTCACTAACAATAACAGTTCTTTTAATGCCTCATCAGGCAGCCACACAATTAACGGTAACTTGACACTTTCGAATGGCAACTTCAATGCCAACACCTCAACAGTGAACCTCAAGGGTAACCTTGATCGCACAACCGGCAACCTCAACCATGCAACTTCAACCTTTGTACTGAACGGCACCGGGGCCCAGACCATCAATGATGGTGACACATTTTACAACCTGACCATCGATGCCAATGGGGCCACCCGCACCGTCAGCGTTGAAAACGGTACAACCTGGGTCGTAACTAACAACTTGAATATAACAGGCACGGCCGCAAACAACCTGACCTTTCAATCTACTTCAGCCGGGGTAACCTTCAGCCTCAATGCCAATGCTTCGAGCCTTAATTACGTCATTGTGCGAGATGTCGATGCCTCAGCTGGCAATGCCATTACAGTGACGAACAGCACAGATCAGGGCAATAATACAAACTTTGGCTTTCCGCGTATAGCATCTATTCAGACTCTTGACAATGATACTGACGGCAAGATTGACCGACTTCTGGTAACAGCAAGCGCCAACATAGACGACACAACCATGGGGGCGGCAGCCCTTGATGTAGCCTCTGGTTTTGCCGGTGAAACCTTTAACACCAATGGCGGCGCCAACAACACCACTTTTCGCATCGAGGTCACAGAGAATGCCGGCACTTGCGATGAAACAGCCCAGGCAGGGTGTGATGGTGCCGTTACCCCCAATGTGGTATTTCCTGCCAATTCAATTAAAGACACTTCGGGTAACACTGTGGCCTTTGCCATTACCCATAATACTACCACCGACGGGGTAGCCCCTTTGCTGCTCTCGGCCAGTGCAAACCAGGTGGGCACCAGCAACCTGGGCCTTGTTTTCAGCGAGCCAGTTGACACTGACAATGCCGGGGCCGGCAATCTTGTTGTGGGTGACTTCACCTATACCAACACCTCTGGCAATGCCGTGGGCAGCTTGACCGGCTTTACTGATGCTGATGCTACCGACAGCAATGCTACCATAACCACAAATATCGGCCTGGCCGTCGCAGATTACGGGGTAGACACCATCGCCCCTGCTGCAACCCAGATTTACGATGCCGGCAACAACGCAGCACTCACCAATGCAGTCATAATAAAGTTTGCCAATGCTTATTATACCCGGGCCAGCGGCAACAGCAACGCGGCTGCCACCTATTCAACCGTGTCTTGTGGCGGTGCTGCAGCGGGGGGCACACCCACTGCCACATCGCCAGTGATTGTTTGTGCCGGCCACACCCTCACCATGGCAGCTGATTTTACCATGGGTCACATGCTGGTAGCGGCCACTGGCACACTTGCCGGGGCAGCCGGCGGTTTCAACATCAATACCCAGGGCTGGTTTTATATGGATTCTACCGCGCCTGGGGGCACCTACACTGCTGGTAATTCAATTTTGAACCTGGTGGGCACCAACAACGCTACCGCAGACACATTCTCAGTTCGCACCAATGGCAACACCATCGCCACCCTGAATGTCAACAACTCTGAGGCCGGGGCCAATGTAGACACCTGGAACCTGCAAGACACAACCACAATCTCTGGTGTTTTGACTCTCACCAGAGGTGACCTCGATCAGAACAATGCAGCCAACATCATAAATGCCCAGAGTAATATAGTAATTAATGGGGGAACCCTTACGGGGGCCGGTGGCGCAATTAATTTATCACAATCATTTACGCGCACCTCAGGCACCTTTACCGCAGGTGGCTCTCAGGTGAACCTCATTGGCACCAACAATGCCACGGCCGAAACCTACACCATCACCAGCGGCGGCCAGAGCTTTGCAGCCCTGCAGGTAAACAGTGCCAATGCAGGCGCCACAGCAGACACCTGGCAAATGGCCGATGCCCTGACTGCCAGCGGCGATACCACCATTACTCAGGGTGTGTTAAATACGAATAACCAGGCACTCAATATAGCTGGTAACTTCAACCAGGCTGGCGGCACCCTTAACGCCACAGCATCAACCATCACTTTTAATGGTGCAGCCCAGGCTTTTAACCGCACAGGGGGAACCCTTACCCTGGGCACATCGACCGTAGACTTTGCCAATACCGGCAATAGTACCATAACATCAGCTGAAACATTCAACAATCTGACCTTCTCGGGTACGGGCAATCTCGCTACCGGGGCCAACACCTATACGGTCAATGGCAATGCGACCCTGAGCGGCACCGGCAACTTCACAGTGGGCGATGGCGCCACCCTTAATATAACCGGCAACCTCACCAAATCAAACGGAGTACTCATTATCGGTGCCGGCACTTCGGGTGTTGTGGCCGTGACCGGCACCCTGACTAACACCGGTGGCACCGTAACCGTAAATGCCGGGGCCCAATACCGCAAAACCTCTTCGGGCTTTGCCTACTATACAAACAATACCTATGGGGTCTCAATTCCTGATGATGGCACATCGCAGGGGTATGGCTTTCCTACTTCTAATGTTTTTATTCAGATAACAGACACCAGCCGCAACCTCGATGCGGGCACAGCTGAAACCTTCAATATCACCCTGACCAGCAATAATGGCACCACCAACGAAAATGAAACAATTACACTGACTGAGACAGGTAACGCTACAGGCATTTTTAATACCGGGGCCGCCGGGGTTACCAGCTCTCTGGCCTCGCCTACCGTTACTAATGGCACAGTCGAAGCCATCGTAGGCGATATCATTTCAATGGTCTACGTCGACCCCAATGACACCACCGATAATAATTCTGGCAACCCCTACGACACCCGCATTGGCTCATCTGATGTGACCGCCCCCAATCTATTGAGTGCCACCCTGCGTGATCTTGACTCTGATGGGCGTATCGATGCGGTTGACCTCATCTTTAATGAGAACATGAATGATACCACCTTTGTTAATACAGAGTGGACGTTCAACGGCATCGCCTCAACCGGCATCAACACCATGGCTACCGCCAATGATAATATAATTCGCCTTCTTTACGCTACCGACAATCTCAATATTGATACCTCTGCGACGGGCACCCAGATTGTTTTCTTAAATGGCAGCAGCATAACAGATCTGGGTGGCAACAACCTGGCTGCCCTGGCTGCAATCACCGAGCTAGATGGCGCCGCACCCATCATTGTATCAGCAACAGCCTCGGTAGGCTCAACTGACCTGCTGGTAACCTTTTCTGAACCGGTCGACACCAACTTTTCAGGGGCTGGCAATCTGGTCACGGGTGACTTCAACTATAATAACGCCTCTGGCGGTGACGCTGCTTCAATTGCCGGCCTCACAGATGGTGATGCTACCGACAACACCGCAACGCTGACAGTGAACACAGCCTTTGCTGCCGGCGATTTTTCAACTGATACCATTGCAGCCAACGGCTCGCAGATTTATGACACCTCAACCTCTAACAACCCAGTGGGCACCACAGCTGTCACCATACTCTTAAATGATGCTCCGGTGATTGTATCTGCAACTGCAAATGACCCCGATGATGAAGATCTGGTATACTCAAATGGTGACACCATCACCCTGGTATTTGATAAAGATACCAACCAGCCCTTTGGGCCCAGCCTGAGCCAGACAGATGTTGATAA
>CAZHLC010000169.1:0-7489 GCA_964532545.1 uncultured Leptospiraceae bacterium
AGAAATCTTTAAGATCGGCGTTCTGCCTGAGTACAGAAGGGCGGGGCTGGCCCGTGCAGCCATTGTCGAGCTGTTTACCAGGTTCAATGCCTGCACAAAAATAATATTAGAGTATGCTGACGATAATCGGGCTGCCGCTGCGCTGTATGAAAGCCTTGGCTTCGAAAAATTTTTTACCAGAAAATCTTACTACAATGAGGGGCAAGATGCGCATTGTATGCAGCTTTTTCGTCTTGCTGTTGTTTAACACCGGGGCTTTTGCAGGCCCGAAAAAATTCGACTTTGAGTGCAGTGTGTTGGCCGCTAAACTGAAAAAAACTAAGAAGCTGGTAAACAAAACCTTCTTCTGCTCAGGGCGCGTGGTAAAGGTTTACGGCCAGAACGCGGTTTACCCGGCTGCGGTGCAGAGATATGCGTCTTTACTTGAGCGCAAGCAGCGCAAATTCATGGTAGAGGTGAAAATCGGCCGGCGTTTACATGCCTACGTGTTTACATCAGAACTCGAGGTTATTGAGGTTCTGGCACCGGGCAATAAAATCGATTTCATTGCACAGCTTGCAGCCCGGCCCCAGAAAAGAGCCGGTCGGCATCACCTTGTATTTATTAATCATGAGGTAGCTCTTAAACTATGATGAAGCTGACCAGAAGCGTTTTACAGAAGCTGCAGTTTGAGGCTGATCTGCCTGCAACCATAGAGTTGAAGAAATTGGTAAGTGACAGCCGCGAGGTGAAAAAGGGCAGCGGTTTTATTGCCTATGACACCGCCAATCACAATGCTACTGACTTTGTAGAGAATGCTCTTGAAAACAAAGTCAGCTGTATTTTTATAGATGAAAAACACAGGGCGGCCATTGAAGCAGCCGGCTATGAGGGAACCTTTTGCTACAGCAAAGATTTCAATACAAGTCAGCAAGATCTGATTCAGCAGTTCTATCAGAACCCCTCAAAAAAAATCAAATGCATTGGTGTTACCGGCACCAACGGTAAAACATCAATTACCTATGCTCTCTACCAGGTAGGGCGGGCGCTCAAAGAAAAAACAGCCTACATCGGCACTCTGGGGGCCCGCATTGGCAATGAACATATTGAGACAGGTTTTACCACACCAGACCTGCTGCAGCTTAACGCCCTGCTGGCCCGGGCGGTTAAAAAGCAGGTCAAATACTGTTTTATTGAAGCTTCATCTCATGGGCTGGTACAGGGCCGTCTGGCCGGCATTGACTGGAACGGGGCCATCTTTACCAATCTTTCAGAAGAGCACCTCGACTATCACAAAGACCTCAATGATTATTTCAACGCTAAAAAGATTCTTTTCGAAGATATATTAGCACTGCCGGCAAAGCAGATTGCCGCCACGCTGCTACACACCAATAGTACCTATGGTGAGCAGATGTTTCAGTGGCTATGCTCACAGAAACCAGAGTTTAATATTACCTCTGTTGCCGAAGATGGCCAGCTGCAGATTCAGGGCATTGAGCGAGACTGGCAGGGGTTCGTGGCAGACCTTGTTTATGAGGGCAAAAAGTATCGGTTAAGCACGCCCTTTATCGGCGACTTTAATATTCATAATCTGGCCAGTGTGTTTGGTATGGGGCTGGCCCTCAAATGGAAGGCCGACGATATACTCAAGGCCATCTCAAAACTCAAGGCCATTGACGGGCGCATGCAGCGTATCATGGGCCCCCAGGGGCGTAACGTGATCGTAGACTATGCCCATACTCCAGATGCACTCGAGAATGCCCTGGCAGCTCTGCGAGAGCTGAACCCAATTCGTATCATCTGTATCTTTGGCTGCGGTGGCGACCGCGACCGTGATAAACGCCCTTTGATGGGCCGCGCTGCATCATTGGGTGCAGATTTTGTGATTGTTACCAATGACAATCCCCGCAGCGAAGACCCCCAGACAATAGCCAACGAAATTAAATCAGGCATGGAAAATTCAAGTTACATTGTGGTCTTTGACCGAGAGCGGGCTATCAGGGTAGGTTTACAGATTCTGGGCATGCAAGAGGTGCTGCTGATTGCCGGTAAGGGGCATGAAGATTACCAGATTATTGCCGATCAAAGAACTCATTTTAATGACATCGAGAAAGTAGAGGCCCTGCTTAAAGAAATGCAGTATGCTGAAGCTTGATATATCCCTTAAAGAAATAGCTGCCCTCTACCACAAACTTGTTGCTGTCGACGAGTCAGACCCGCTGGTCACCCTGGTCACAGATACCCGCCAGCTGCAAAAGGGTGACTGTTTTCTCTGCTTGAAAGGCGAAAGATTTGATGGGCATGAGTTTGCAGCCCAGGCTCTAGAGCAGGGGGCCAGCTTTGTCATCTATGAAAAAGAACGGGTAAGCAGCGAACTGCCCGGGCTGCAGGTGGCCGATACCAATAAATTTCTGGGGAAGTTGGCTCTTTTCTGGCGCCAAAAGGTGAACCCCCTGGCCTTCGCCATTACCGGCTCAAATGGTAAAACCTCAACCAAAGAGATTTTAGCGGCTCTGTTTGAGACACTTTATGAGGGCAAGGTGGTGAAAACCAGTAAAAACCTCAACAACCAGTTTGGTGTGCCTTTTACTCTACTTGAATTACAGACCGATACCCGGGTGCTGGTGATTGAAGCGGGTATGAATCAACCAGGTGAAATCGCCCTGTTGAGCAGCTACATTGAACCAGATCATTGTCTGCTGGTATCAATTGCGGGGGCCCATTTGGGAAACCTCGGCTCAGTAGAGGCTATTGCCCGTGAAAAAATAGATTTAATCTCTTCAATGAGAAAGGGCGGAAAACTCTTTCTACCAGAGAAGATCACCTGCAAAGACATTCTGCTGGCTAAGGCCAGAGAGCAGGGGGCCACCGTTGTTGAGACAGGCTCAGAGCACTTTGAAAACATTACCTATGGGGCCGAGAAAACACAATTCACTTATGAGCAAAAGGCATATGAGCTGCCTTTGCCCGGCCCCCACCAGTTTGAAAACTTCTGCCTGGCCTTTTCAGCCTTCGCCATGGTTGCCGAGCAGCAACAGCTTCACAACGCTCTGGCCGACCTGCCTGCCATGGCTTTCGCTGCTGGCCGACTCAGGCGCCTCGAAACAGCAGGGGGTTTTTTTATCTGGGATGATACCTATAATGCCAATGTGGCTTCATTCAAGGCCGGGGTTTCAACCATAACTGCACAGAAAGCAGACCGGCTGCTGGTGGCCATGGGTGCCATGGCTGAGCTGGGTGAGTTTACCCAGCGCGAACACACTGAGCTGGTTCAATGGTTTAAAACTCAGGGGGTAGAGTTTCTAGTATTCAGTTCAGCAGATCAGAGCCTTGCCCAGCAGGTAGAAGCAGCCTGGGGCAGGCAAGACCGTCTATTGCTGCTCGATGGTTCAGATGATTCGTTTGCCCGGGCGGCTGCTAAACTGAAACAGGTGCTGAAGGCCGGTGATGATATTCTGATTAAGGGGTCACGCTCGGCAAAGATGGAACGGCTTGTAGAGCTGTTAAAAGACTAGATTTCGAAACTGTATTTTTCTGGTACCATAAGAGTTTTTGCGAACTCTTTTTTAGCGCTGGCTTCAAGATCACTGAGAAAGGTATCGTCATGTATGGGGTCATGGTGTATCATGTGATACTCTTTGATACCGCCTGCTTTAACAATCTGCGAACCATGAATATAGGTTGAATGACCCCAGCCAATTTTGCCGTCTTCGTATTCTTCTGGGGTGTACTGGCTGTCATAGGCCAGTGCCTCTGAGCCTTCGGCAAACTCCATGATTTTCTGATCCATCTTGTTGACGTGTTCTACATCAGTGCAGAAAGTAAAACTTTTACCGTTTTCGAAATCGAAACGAAAGCCGAGGGTGTTGTTGGGGTGATGCATTGACAGGGTTTTGACGGTTAGCCCATCAAATTCTAGCACCTGATTGCCGGCAATGGTGTGGTATTCGAAGTTGCCGGCCATATTGGCAGTTGATGCAGGAAAATACATGAAGGTCTGTTGCATATAGAGAGTGCGTTCGATGTTCCAGGCTTCTTCTTTTTCGTCGCCATTTTCTTGTTTAATACGAATAGCTTTTTCTTCACCGTAAATATGAATTTTATTGCCGGGTATGTACGCAGGTATAAAAAAGGGAAAGCCCTGGATATGATCCCAGTGGGTGTGGGTGAACATCATATTAAGCTCACCTTGACCCTTACCAAACTCGCTGGTCATAAGATCAAGGCCCAGCAGCCTGATGCCGGTACCCGCATCGATGACAATTTTTACTTTTTCGGTCTCAACAAATAGACAGGTGGTATTGCCACCAAATTTCTCGAACCCGGGGCCTGAGGTCGGTGTTGAGCCACGAACCCCATAGTATGTGATGCGTGCGGTCATTTAGATATGAACTTTGCCAAGTTTCACAAATTTCTCTTCGACCATATCAGAAATTAAAACACCCAGGGCAATACCCATGAGTTTTGAGCGGGGCGTATCAGCCCGCGAGGGCAGAATTACCGGTACCTTTGCGCCCAGTACAACACCAGCTATGGTGCCACCGGCGAGATAAACAAAAGACTTCGATAGGCAGTTGCCTACCTCAAGATTGGGTACCAGAATAATGTCAGCATGGCCAGCCATGGGGTGATTGATTTTTTTTACCTGGGCAGCTCTTACACTTACGGCATTGTCGAGGGCGTAGGGGCCATCAATCATACCGAATTTGATCTGTTTGCGCTCGCACATTTTTGACAGTGCGGCAGCTTCAAGGGTAGTGGGCATCTTCGGGTTTACCAGTTCAACGGCACCCAGTACGGCAACGTTGGGTTTTTCAACACCCAGAACATGTGAAAGAAAAATGGCATTGGCCGCAATAAGCGCTTTTTTCTCGAGGTCTGGTTCAATATTTACTGCACCGTCGGTAACCAGCAGCAGGCGACCTAGAGTTTCAGCTTCGAGCACAAAAACATGTGAGAGAATCTTTCCTGAATGCATCAAGTTGTGATCACGTTTGATGATGGTTCTGAGAAAATCGTCAGAATGAATCTGGCCCTTCATCAGCATGTGGGCACTGCCTTCGCCTACAAATTTTGCTGCTGCATTGGCTGCATCTAAATAATTATCGAAGTGGTGAATGTGGGCTTCTTCAAGTTCGAGGTCTTTTTCTTTGATGATTTTTTTTATCTGATTCTCATCACCAAACAGAACAGGCTCTGCTATACCCAGGGCAAAGGCCTTGGCTACGGCCTCAAGGGCTGAAGAGCTCTGCGCAACTGAAACTGCGACTTTTTTCAGTGGGTATTCGCGTAAAATTTCTATAACTTCGTTGAAATTGGTAATTTGTTTATGGGGAGTCTTCATAGATCTCGAATATTATCGTCTGAAACGGGTAGAAACTGAATTTACGGCAGGTTCGAAAGAAGAATACATGTTTACAAGAAAAAATGACTGAAGAAGAACTTAGTCATATTGTTCGCAGTTTAAATACTGAAACTATCGACTATCTCTGTGAGCTGTTGCCCTTTCCTGACGTTGAGCAGGCCAATGAAGAAGGGCTTATTGCTATTGGCGGTGATTTATCAGTGTACCGGTTGATCTCAGCCTATGCCCAGGGTATTTTTCCCTGGTATTCGACACCACCGATTTTATGGCATACGCCCGACCCGCGCATGCTGTTGCTGCTTGAAGACTTTCATATCGCACGCAGTCTGCGTCGTACTATTAAGAAACAGATTTTTAGTGTTACTTTTGATAAGGCCTTTGGCCAGGTTCTCAGCAACTGTTCAGAACTCAGGCAAGACGAGGGAACCTGGCTGAACAAAGAGATGATTGAAGCCTATCTTAAGATGCATGAGATCGGGTTAGCTCACAGTGTTGAAGCCTGGTATGGTGATGAACTGGCTGGGGGCCTGTATGGTATTGCCATGGGCCGGGCCTTCTTTGGCGAATCGATGTTCTTCAAGAAGCCCGATGCGTCGAAAGTTGCTCTGGCCGCTCTGGTCGAACGCCTGAAGCAGCATGGTTACATGTTTATTGACTGCCAGGTTTACACTGATAATCTTTTCAGGTTTGGTGCTGAGATGTTTGACCGTGAAGATTTTCTTGAAATACTGCATGAATCACTGCAGTTTGCCACTGAACAGGGTAGCTGGCAAAACTAGTTGCCCACAGGTGACATAAATACAGAACATCCTTTTATGCAGGGTAACGAAACTGCTCTTCAACCGTCTTACCGGGGCAAGGTTCGCGATGTTTATGATCTTGGCGAGCAGCTGATCGTGGTTGCTTCAGACAGAATCTCTGCCTATGACGTGGTTTTTGACCAGCTGATCGCAGGCAAGGGGCAGATACTCACCCGTATTGCTGCCCACTGGTTTAAAATTCTAAAAGATGTACCTCACCATCTGGTCAGCACCGAGATTGAGAGTTTTCCTGCGCCTTATAAAGAGATGGCTGAGAAGTGGCAAGACCGGGCCATGCTTGTAAAGAAAGCCGAGCGTGTAGATTTTGAATGCGTGGTCAGAGGTTACCTCATGGGTTCAGGTTTCAAAGCCTATGAGAGCGAGGGCGAAATCTTCGGCAATAAACTTCCCCCGGGGTTGACCATGGGTAGCCAGCTGCCCCAGCCGATCTTCACCCCGGCGACCAAGAGCGAGCGGGGCGATGAGAACGTGAGTTTTGAGTTCATGCAGCAGAAAATTGGCAGCGAATTGGCCGAACAGTTGCGCGCTCTCAGTCTGAAACTGTATGGCTGGGCCAGCGATAAGCTGAAAGAGCAGGGGCTGCTGTTGCTCGACACAAAATTTGAATTTGGCCGCCTGGGCAATGATATCATTCTTATTGATGAGGTGTTTACGCCTGACTCATCGCGTTACACTACTGTGAAAGCCTACGAAGAGGCTCTGCAGAAGGGGGCAGCCCCCCCATCTATTGACAAGCAGGTAATTCGTGATTACGTAAGTAGTTCTGGGTGGAACAAAAAACCCCCGGCACCCCATCTTCCTGAAAACATTGTCGAAGAAGCCATTAATAGATACAAACTTATCGAAGAGAAGGTATTATGCATTTCTTAGGTACAGTAGTCGTAAGATTTAAAAAGTCGGTGCTTGAACCTCAGGGGCAGGCCGTATTGTTATCACTTAAAGAAAACCACGTTAAAGGCGTCGAAAACGTCAGGGTGGGCAAATTCATCGAAGTAAAGCTCGAGGCCTCATCAGAAGAAGAAGCCGAGAAGCAGCTGCAAGAAATTGCAGAACTGTTGCTGTATAACCCAGTGATGGAAGTCTGCGAGCTTTCAGTCGAAGCCCAATGAAAGCAGGTATTCTATTATTTCCCGGGTCGAACTGTGAACAAGACCTGCATGATGTACTGGTTGATGAATACTCTGTTGAGGTTGAGGTGCTGTGGCACCGAGACCAGTTCAAACCTGAGCACGATATCTATTTTGTGCCCGGGGGCTTTTCATACGGCGATTATCTGCGCAGTGGGGCCATGGCAGCCCATTCGGCCTGTATAAAAGCTCGTCCC
>CAZHLC010000170.1:0-7481 GCA_964532545.1 uncultured Leptospiraceae bacterium
AGCTGCACCGACTGGCCAACCAGACGTTGGCCTTCTTTATTTTACTCTTGTTTTACAGCGCTGCTGAAGGCCTGATTGTTTTTCCGTTTTTGATAAATGATGGCTTTAACCCGGCACACGCCATACCCTATGGCCTCGCCCAGGGTTTTTTGCTGATGGTGCTTATTTTCACCTACCTGCTGATCAGCAAAACCCGTCGCATTGGCTGGGTGCAGCTGGCCCACTTTGCCGGGCTGGTCTATTGTCTGACCATGAGTCTGATGGTTGGGTTTGAATCTGATTTTCACCTCATTCTGATAGCCCTGGCACCCCTGCCTTTCTTCTTTTATCAAGCCTTACCCACATTCAATCTGGTGGGCTCACAGCTCGTGCTGTGGGGCTTTTTGGTTTTTGCTATCTGGTGGCATGGCCAGTTTGAGCCATTTTTTAAGGTTTCAGACTGGTATATGGTGATGTTGCGCTACCAGAGCGTAACCGTAGTGGTGCTGTCGATTTCAATTTGCACCTACTATCTCTGGCGCCAGAACGATATTAAAGAGAGCCTGCTTAAACGCCGTGCCAAAGAAATTGAAAAAGCTCATGCCGATTTAAAAGAGAAAAGCGATATTATCGAACTTGAGCTTGAATTTGCCGAGGCTATTCAGGCCGATATCTTTCCCACATTGAAGCGATGGCAGCAGGTAGAATTTGCCTACCAGTACTTTCCTTTGGGAAAGGTCTCGGGTGATTACTTTGATATTTTTGCGCAAAAAGAGCGGGTGCTGGTGGTTATGGCAGACGTCTCAGGCCACGGGGTACCGGCTGCCATGGTTACAATGCTGGCCAAGCGCCTGTTTGGCGAGTTCACCCTTCAGCTTGAAAATCCCTCTGATGTTCTGGCCAAGACCAATCAAGAGCTGCTCAAACAGGTAAAAACGGCTGATTACCTCACGGCCTTTGCTCTCTCAATTGATAAGGGGGGAAGGTTGACTTACTCGAACGGGGGCCATTGCCAGCCCATACTGATGCGGGCACAGGGGCAAATAGAGCTTCTCGATACCAAGGGGCCACCTCTGGGCATCGTCGAAGATGAAGGTTTCACTTATGGGCAGAAGTCGCTACAGCTTTTGCCAGGTGATCGCCTACACCTCTTTACCGATGGCATCACCGAGCAGATGGGGCCAAATCGCAAACAGTTTGGCACAGATCGACTGCAGCAGGCCTATCAGGGTGGTCAGGGTGTGAGCCTAGCACTCGCCCAGCAGCAGGTGTTAGATGAACTGAATCTGTTTAAACAAAATGAACGCATTGAAGATGATGTGTCGCTTCTGAGTTTGCAGTACGGAGCATTTGTTACTTGAATTAACACAAGGCATAGACCTCTCTTGTAAAAGAGCAGAGCCAGGTGCCGAAGTAAAAAAATTAGTTTCACACCCAGATAGTATTCGACTTTGTCTTTTATGAAGAAAGCAGCCGTGGTTATATGCCTGTGCTTTGCAAATCTCAGCCTTTCAGCTCAGCAGTTTGAACTGGGCAGCGAACCTGTTACACTTAACGGCCAGTGGCAGTTCTATTGGCAGAAATTTATAAACCCTCAGAACCGAGAGTCTGCAGAATCAGTTCAGGTACCTGCTGGCTGGCAAACGTATAAAACCAGCCACGGGCAGGCTTATGGATATGCTAGTTTTTCTTGTCTAATAACGCTGACTGATAAAAGCCCAGAGCACCTTATTCTAGAGATACCCGAGATTGGTGAGGCTTATACTCTCTATGTCAACGGCAAACAGGCTGGTAATATGGGGGCACCAGCTAAAACAGCACAGGGGCAAAAATCAAAGATATTGTCTCAACAAATAGGCTTACAGGTCGACAGTGGCTTGAAACAGCTCTACCTTGTTTTTCATGTTTCAAACTATAACCAGAGAAGAGGCGGCTTTTGGCAGCCACCGACGATTGGCGCAACTCAAACAATGCAGTCACGAAAAGAATTACGCCTCTACATCGAAGCAGTAATCATCGGCAGCTTCATTTTCATGGCCTTATATCACTTTACTCTGTTCTTCGGTTATCGTAATGAAACCTCTGCCCTCTATTTTGCAATCTTTGTCTCAATCTTAGTTTTTCGCTCTCTATTAACAGGCGAAAGAGTCGTACCAGCTGCACTGGGGCTTGGTGACCACTACTATCTATACCAATTAGAATATCTACTTACTTACGGCTCGGTCATTGCCTTTATTCTATTCTTTCAAAGTATTTTTGCAAAAGTTCTGCCCAGAAAACAGATATGGCCTGCCCTGGCCGTGTTCGGCACCTTGTGCTTAATAGTCGTTGCTACCCCGATGGTATTTTTTCAACACACCCTGATTGCTTTTCAGGTGCTGATTAGCATTATTATTGTGTGGTTTCTCATTCTCAACATAGTGGCAATAAAACGACAAGTTGCAGGGGCTAAATCAATGCTACTGGGCCTCGTTATTCTGGCCATAGCGGTTGTCTTTGACATTTTGCTTACCATGGGCCTTTCATCGAGTATTAAGCTAACTCCTGTTGGCCTTTTAGCTTTCACCTTTGCCCAGGCGTATATTCTAAAGAACCGATTCAGCGAAGCATTGATACAGGTGCATGATTTAAGTAAAGAACTGCAAGATACAAATGACATGTATGCTCATTTTGTTCCTCATCAGTTTATATCTACACTCAAAAGAAACTCGATAATTGATATTCAGCTAAAAGATAACATTAAAAAGCAAATGACGGTTCTATTCTGTGACATTCGTGGTTTTACAACGCTATCAGAATCGATGACCCCTGAAGAAAATTTTAAGTTTATCAACTCTTACTTATCTCGCATCTCACCCGTAATTGAAAAACATGGTGGCTTCATTGATAAATTTATTGGTGATGCAATCATGGCCCTTTTTCCCGATGAGCCTGACAATGCTATTTCTGCAGCCATTGAAATGCAAGAGGCCCTTGTAGCATACAATAAGCACCGTCAAAACCAGGGCTACAAACCGATCGCAGCTGGTGTGGGGTTACATACGGGCGAACTGATGCTGGGCATTATCGGTAACAAGGGCCGTTGGTCCAGCACGATTATCGCTGATGCTGTAAACCTGGCAGCTCGTATAGAATCTTTAACAAAGAAACTTGGTGCAAAAGTAGCCACCAGCGCAGAGACCTTTTACCTTCAAAACGACCCTGGTGATACAGTATACCGCTTTCTGGGTCGAATTAGAGTAAAAGGTAAGGCCGAGAGAGTGCCTGTTTTCGAAATACTTAACGCTTACGGCCTTGATGAAAGGCCGTATTATCTCACAAGTAAGGTCTATTTCGAAAGAGGTATCAACCTTTTAAGTGAAGGAAAGCTTGAAGAAGCAGCAGAAGATTTTAAAAAGGTTAAGCTGATGAATGATAAAGACAAAGTGGCCCATTTCTATTATGCAGCCTGTCAAAAGAAGTTGAGTAAGCTTACATGATGGCCATAGTGTACTTTAATAACCGACAATCTCACTTTGATACGAAGATTGATCTATGCGCTTCTTAGCAGCCCTGCTCTTATCACTTCAGGCAGCTTTCGGCCTGGGTAGTCACGCCCCGCAATTCAGCGGTGATTTCATTGATGCTTACGCAGGCGTGAATGTCACAAACTGGAACATGACATATTCGTTAAGCGACTCAATTGCTAACTCAACCGGCGATGACGATGACAGACGCTACGATACCAATGTAGACCCCTTTGTGCTGAGAGTTTTTGATATTAAGTTTAAAAATGTATATGGTTTTGAGCTTGGGTTGAACTACCTTACCGAGAGTCTGTTGGGCTTTCTCGGTTTCAGCAGCACCGAAGATGTGACTACTACCGAAGAGCGTGTAGCCCGCCAGCTACAGCTTTACGCCAATCGTTACCTGGGCGACGATTTTGCTTTAATGGTTGATCTAAAATGGCGCAAATTCGCTGGCACAGTAGATGTAGTCAATATCGATAGCTCGGCCAATTCGCCGGTAATTAATTTCTATGGCCTCAACGATGTCTATAAGCAATTGAACGCAGGCGACCAGATAACGTGGTCAACCAATGCACGCGAATTTGCGTTACTGGCAATCTTTGGCCCAAAAGACAGCATTATGCGGGGCTATCTGGGCTACAGACATTTTCTTCACTCATCGCCTGCAGAAGTAAGTATTTCAAGACCCTCTGACATTATCTCAAGCATTGTTACCTACGATGCCCTGATGATTACCGATATCAGCATTCATACATTAGAAGGCGGCCTTGATTTGAACTTTCAAGAGGGGCCGGTTGGGTTCGCCGTAAATATTCCCGTCAATCTGGGCTGGTACAGCTACAACAATGACTACTTTGATTCACCAAGCTCATTTATCACCATGTTGCCAGTCGATGCCAATGTTTCGTTCGGTGGCCGCAACTGGCGGGCGGTTCTTGGCTTTTACTTCAACTATATGTTCTCTGTTTCAATCAACGGTGAAGCTGAATTGAAAAAAGCCCTGCCATATCGTACTAATCAGGGCAGCGGAACTCTGCCTACGGGTACCACCGTTGAATTGTTCACCCTGAGAACCGAAACCTTCTGGGGCCCTTATTTCTCTTTTGCATATAGTTTTTAAGCCCGGGCTACCAATTAAACCCAATTTTCTACCACCCATACCAATATCATACAATTCAAAGATGCACGAAATAGTTAACTTAAAACCAAGTTCGGAGGATTTACAAATATGAAACAATTTAATTCAATTCTAGCAGCCGCCTTGCTGGCCACAGTAGTGGCCTGCGGCACGGCTGGCAAAAAGCAGGTGAAATTCACCAGTGAAAACAAAAACCTCAGCGGTGATGTTTTCTATCCAAAGGGGTTTGACAGCTCTAAAAAATACAGCGCCATTTTAGTGGTAGGAAGTTGGACCACTGTAAAAGAGCAAATGGCCAGCACCTATGCACAGAAACTGGCCGATGCGGGCTATGTCAGCCTGGTCTTTGATTTTCGTAATTACGGCAAGAGCGAAGGCGAACCCCGCTACTATGAATCACCAAAGCTGAAAGTCGAAGATATCAAAAATGCAGTCACTTATCTGCAGGGCCTTGACTACGTTGATGATCAGAAGATCGGTGCCTTTGCGGTCTGCGCTGGGGCCGGCTATGTGCTCAGCGCTGCAGCTGATGATACACGCATTAAGGCAGTGGTTACCGCGGCTTCGTGGCTGCACGATGGTGAGGCGGTGAAACTGTTTTATGGTGGCGACAAGGGCGTAAAGGCCCGCATTGCCGCAGCTAAAGAAGCCAAGAAAATTTATGCTTCGACAGGTGAAGTCAAGTATGTGCCTACCATCAGCAAAACTGATAAAAATGCTGCCATGTATGGCCCCTATGACTACTACCTCAACCCCAAAAGAGGTGCCATAAAAGAGTGGAGCGCTGATAAATTTGCGGTAATGAGCTGGGAAGACTGGCTGACCTTTAACCCCATGCCTACCGCCAAAAAACTGAACGTACCTACCCTGATGATTCACTCAGATGGTGCGGTTTTGCCCAACTACACGAAAAAGTACTTTGAAAACATCAAAACCGCAGATAAAAAACTACACTGGATCAACAGCGGCAAGAAGCCACCTTTTGAGCAGTTTGATTTCTACGATAAGCCCGAAAACGTAGACCTTTCAGCCCGCATGGCTGCTGAATGGTTTGGTTCGAAACTGGGCGCTTAAATATCTTAAAGCAGGCACCTTCGGTGCCTGCTTCTTTTATTTTTCCAACCTCTGCTTAAGCACTTGCTCAATGAATTCCATTTGTTCAACATTATGAACGAATAGAAACTTTAAACTTCTTGCTCTAGTAGTCAGTCTAAGACTATGAGTCAGTCGACGAGAGAGAGACCAATCTAAAATCTTGTCATAATCAAGCCTGTTGCTCTTAAACCATCTTCTATACAACAAATGATCATATCCGAGTTTTAAATCTGCAAAAGAACTAAGTTCTATGTACTCTTCATTACGATCAATAAACCACCTATCTTTGAAAAACTCAAATGCCGAAAAAAAGCCAGTGAGTTCATTGAGCTCTTTCATGAAGACTGCATAGTTTTCAAAATCTGATTCAATCGAAAGTTTAGAGTTGCCAAAATTGATGATAAGACCCTCATGACCTGATAAAACGTCATATGAAACGATCTCGCTGATTCTAAACTCGCGACGATAGACAAGGTGCTCAATCAAAACTATGTCTTTAAACAGAAAAATATATTTTTGTCGCTTATACCAATTAACAAGAGTTACAACTATGTAGAGCGGAACAAATGCCAATAGCCCATAAATCCGTGGTAAGATATCGGCAACAGTTTTAAACCACTCTGAATGATTCTCACACAGATATGGATAGAACACATAGTGGCAAAAGCCTACGATTATCACAATTAATACCGGAATACCAATCAGAGATTTCAGATCTCTAAGGGGCGGCCTTGTCATACTGATTGGCTTCATCAGATACTTTTATTGACCATCTAAACCAGTCAATGAACATCACCTATGAAAGAATCGAATCTTTTTAAAGCCCTGGTTATGGGCGGCGCCATGATCAGCGCATCTTGCGTCACCACCAGGGCCGGTGGCGATGCCAAACCGGCAGAGAAGCAGGTTAGCGCTGTAAAAGAAAGCACACCAGTGCAAGAAGTAGCCAGTAAAAAACCCACCTTTTGTAAGCCTGCAGACCCTAAAATCTGTGTCGATGGCAAAGCTAAGGCCGGGCTCGAATGCTGCTGGGGTACCAGCTGCTAGAGATCGCCCGCATTTGGCAGCACCGTGAAAAAATCGAATACGAGGCTGCTGGCCAGTTCAAAACCCTGCAGGGTGAACTCGAAGAACTGCAGGCCCCCCAACAGTTAATCGATATGGCAGCGCGCGCTGCTGCCGATGAGATTGAACATGCCCGGCTCTGCCGGCAGATTATCGAAAACAATGCCAAAGAAGAGCTGCCTTCGCTGCCCTTTGATGAAAACACCGCCCTGGGGCCCGAGAGCCTGGGGCTCGAACAGCGGGCACTGTATCGCAGCGTCGCGGTTTCATGCATTACCGAAACCCTGAGCACGGCCCTACTTCTCGAAATGCGCAACCAAACCGACGATGCCCTGGTTGATGGGGTGGTAAGGCATATTTTGAAAGATGAGATCGATCACTCGCGCATTGGCTGGGCCCACCTGGCCTGGGCCGCAGAAAATGGCGATGTCAGCTGGCTCAAAGAATACCTGCCAGGCATGATCGAGGCGGCTCTGCACAGTGAGAACAAGCTGGCCCAAGAAGTGCTTGAACATGGCCCCGCTTGGGGAATTCTAAAGCCCGAAGACGCAATGGCTCTGAATAAAAAGAGTTTCGCCGAGGTGATATTTCCCGGATTTGAAATGTATAATATTGATATAACCGAAGCCAGAGAATTTCTGGCAGAAGCTTACTGAAAGCACCTTATCTAATCGCAACGTAGACTTAAAAACAAT
>CAZHLC010000171.1:0-7464 GCA_964532545.1 uncultured Leptospiraceae bacterium
TACCTTTAAAGCCTGGTACTCTTTGCTGATTGAAGTCTCGCCCTTCATCAGCTTATCTCTTACATCATCATCTACATTTTCTTCGAGATAGCTTACTTTACGAACAGTGTCTGGGCTGACCCCGGCCTGCCGGGCTATCTCGGCCATCTCTTGTGAGCGACCACCGTTCTGCACCTCGGGTTGGGGTTCAGCCTGGTCTAGCACCATTTCAACCCGGTCTTCACCACCATTGCCATTATCATTATCACCAAAAACTTTCTTCTCAATGTTTGCAATGATCAGTTGGGCCCGGGTGCGGTGAAAGGTATTGAGGTTGCGCCGTGACAATTGATGTTTCAACATCCACAGTTTTGCCATCTCACGCGAGGCAAAAGAAATCTCTTTAACAGCAAAGTCAATAGAGTGCCTGGTGCAGAGCTCGTAGCGATTGTGGCCATCAACAATTATCTTCTCTTCGCCCCAGACGGTAATACTGTCTCGACAGCCATACTCTTGCAGTGACTTTTCAAGCTTATCTTTTTCTTCTGGTGTCAGTGGGGGTAGCAGATGCAGAAATTCATCGTCGGTTTTATACTGGGCCATGATACAGAATTTCAAAGAGACATAAGAGGTAAATGTAAAGAATGCTACTTAATTAAGATGCCAAGGCATGCACTTTGGCAATAAGATCGGGTGAATCAACCAGCCTGACCATCTGCCTTGATGGGTCTCTTTTCAAGTCGACTCTGATTTTATTCAGCTTACGCTTCTGGTTGGTGTTATATACGAGATTGACAACCGGGCGCAGTATGTTTCTTTCATCAACCTCATCAACAAGAGCTAACTCGTTGGTATGCAGAGTCTTTTTACCATCTTTTATTGCTGAGACCAGAACCACAACATCGGTGCGTTTATAGAATGGCTGGTTATAGTTGAGTGACATACCCATCTGCGAAATAAAATCATGTACCAGTTTTACGTCATACGAATTAAGGCTTTCATTCAAAATGACGCGCAATGCCTTTTCATGCGATAAAGCTCTGCGGTGAGGTCTTGCTTCGGTGAGAGCACAGAAAAGATCACAGATACTGGTCATGCGGGCAAACTGGGGAATACTTTTGTAGTTGAGTTTTATGTTTTTACCGCCCAGATTGATCTCAGCCGGGTAGCCCCTGCCGTTAAATTTAACATGATGAGTCAGCGCTGTAAGCTTGGCGGTAATCGCACTGGGCATTTCGGGGTTTGATTCACTGAACTGGTGCAGAATGCGGTAGCCCAGCATGGTATGGTGTTCGAGTATTTTGCGCTCTTTGGTGTTGAGGTTATGTATTTTATGCAGTAACTCTTGCGGTACCTTGGTGAGCCCAATGTCAAAATAATATGCGGCCTGAACCAGGTCTAACAGCTCTTCACGGGGAATTCTCAACCGGGTACCAAAAATGAGGGCCAGCGAACCAGTGTTCACTGCATGGCGATAGCTGTAGTTATCAAGCTGGTTCATGGTTGAATTCAGCTCGATATAACCTTCTCGGCTGGCTTCATCACCCAGGTTATCAAGCATGCGGGCGTATTGCCCCCGACTTTCACTGAAGGCCGATGAATGTAGAATACCCGAATTGCGAATCTCACTGAACAGCTCAGCGGTGGTTTCAGTCATCTGGTCTAATTGCTGGCTGTCGAACACAGCTGGGCCGATATTACGGCGCTTATAAAGGGTCTCATGATTCTCTTCGAGCTCAACCAGCAGGTTCTCGGCCAGAGTGGTGCCACGAGAAACCACGACTAGACCATCTTCGTTAAAGATATCGAAGTCTAGCTGTTTAGAGCGGCTTTTACTGAGGTACGAAAGCGGAATCGCTTCAAGATATGGTGCGGGCAAAACTATACACTTTTCACGTCTCTATTCTAATTAACGATTTAAGAAACAAACCTGACACGCACAATTGATCAGTAAAAAAAGGTCAGTTTACGCGGTTACGCTATGTTTCTGAGCGGCCCGGTCAATGAGATTTTAGAGATTAAATGCCGGCCGAAATGCCTGCCTCAGCAAACCAAAGGCTGCCAGTTACACCAGCCGAAAGGTAAAACCAAACAAGAGGAAAATTATCATAAAGAGCGTAGCCAACTTTGACTGAAGCACCAACGCCGCCACGACTTGCAATCAGTAGTGTTACATCGGCCATATAGGGGGTAGCAAACACCTCGGGGCCAATACGCCAGCGGCTATGCTGATAGCCAGTGTCATAGCTGTAATCTGTTTTAAAATAGAAACCGCCGAGGCCCCGGCCGCCAGCAGCCAGAATACCATAGCCCAGGGTAGCACCCGGTGCAAAACCGGCCTTACCATCAGTATAAGATGCGCCGGTGTTTACCATCAAATGAGGAAACAGGCCCGCTGCGACAGCTGCGCCGTGTGCAAAAGTCGACGCCGGTAAAAGGCAGCTCATAACCAGCACTATTTGTTTAACTTGTTTTTTGATTTCGTTGACCTGTTCTTCTTCGCTTTCTGGGCAGCTTGTTTTTCTTTTCTGGCCTCGGCCCGTATTTTGTCAATGGTATTGATGGGTTTCAAACCAAGGCGGCGCAGGTCATAGGGTGCAGCATTCTGCGGAATCGTGGCAGCCCCGAACAATGAGAGCGCCAGAAATAATTTGATTTCTTTCATTTGAACCTCTTCTGCTTTTAATCAGAAGACGCAGAATTTGGGGTAACCGGTTCCCCTTAAAATCAGAGATTTTTCACAGTCTCGGCCAGCTCGTTCACCTGGCCCATCATGGTTTCAGAGAGAATCGCTGTGGCTTTAGCGATACTCATTTCTTTATCAACATGAATCGGTGCAGAATAACGTAGTGCTATCTTGCTGAAAGGTTTTGGGGCGATGAATTTATCCCACGAATTAAAAACCCATTTTCGTTTGGCGTCATAGCAGACACAGACCACCGGCAGGCCGGTGATTTTGGCCAGGGCAGGCAGACCTTCTTTGATTTCGTAAACCGGGCCCTGGGGGCCATCAGGGGTAATCAGCGGATGAAAATGCAGTTTAACGAAGCGCAGTATCTTTTTGAGAGCTTTGATGCCGCCCCGGGTGGCTGACCCACGCGATACAAAGGCCCCCCATTGCTCAGTGGCCCTTGCGATGAACTCGCCATCGTCTGAGTCAGAGATGATGGCCAGAATGTCATGGCACTTTTCGGCGACTCTTGCTTTAAGGGTGTAAACCGAATAGAACAGACGGTTATGCCACATGGCTACAATAAACTGTTTGGTAGGGTCATCAATGAGTGCCTGAGTTTCTTTGTCGATCTGTAAGTCTGTCTCTTTGCAGGTAAAAAAAATAAGGCGTACTGCATAGTTGACCAGTCGTGCCCCCAGACGAAAAAACAGGTTCTTTCTAAATGATAGCTTTGCCCGATGCTTTTTATCAAGCAGGTAACGAATAGCTTCTGCTTTTTTCTCAACGGGTATGTGAGGTGGGGGTGGGTAAACCCCTGGGTAGCCCTTTGGTATGCCCAGTCGTTTTCTGCGAGAGGCCATTCACACTTTTTCACGAAGTGCAGATGGCCTTTCAATCAGAAAATACCGGGTTTTTAAATCTCGAGGTACTTTTTCTGTATCAGCTTATTATTGCGGTATTCTTTGACGTTCATCAGCTGACCGTTGGTATCGTAGTCATACACGGCCTTGAGCATCTGGCCGTTGATATAGGCCTGTTTGGCGAAGTGAACAGTGCCACCATTCTGGGCGAACTGGTAGCTTACCGCAGTTGTTTTGCCGTTAAATGACATGATGCTTGTGTAAGACATCATGGTGTAGCCACCGGCATTAGCATAGGCGCCGCGTTCGATATTGGCCTGAACCATTCTGAAGAACCTGTTTGCGGTGCGCTCTCTGGTGAAGGCGCTGTTCATAAAGAAGTGTTTGCTGAAGCCATTGGCCATTTCATTCTTCTGCCATGCTTTCTGGTGCACAGCCAGCAGGTAATTGATTTGATCTTTAACCCCAGCCAGTTTCTTACTGTCAGAAGATACAACGCTGGTCAAGAGAGTTAAAGAAACGAAAAAAATCAGTATCTTTTTCATATACAACCTCAAAGTGTTTTTCTTCTCGCAAGCCCCGTTTTCTATGTATTAAAACTATATAGCAAACAGGGCCTCTTGTCTAAATATTAGATGCTTTTTTGATCTTGACGGTTAAATTTTTTGCACAAGTTTACCCGTAATGGGCGCAGTCTCAGAAAAAATCGAGAAGAAATTACGCGATTTGCTGGCACCTACTGTCTTCAAATTGCAGAATGATTCGGCCTCACACTCTGGCCATTATCAGGGCGATGGTGAAACTCATTTCTCACTTCTGCTTGTTGCAACCTCACTGGCGGGCAAAAGCAAGGTTGAGCGCCATCGCTTAATTTACAAAGAATTGAAAGAAGAGTTTGATCAGGGGTTGCATGCCCTGGCCATTGAAGCTTTTACACCTGAAGAATATGAACAAAAGAAAAATTAGTTACTACCTTTTAATCTTCTGCAGCCTGTTTGTTTTGGCTTTGCCGTTGTTGGCCAGGGCTGGTGGTGCTGGTGACTGGTCAGATTCAGGTGGTGGCGATGGTGGCGGCCTTGATGTAATTATTTATCTGATTTTCAGGTTGTTGCCTTTTCCTTACAACTTTATTGCGATCGCTGCCTTAATTGTTGGCTATCACTTCTTCAAAAAAAGCCAGAAGGGCAAGTCAATCTATAACAGCATACCCTCAGAGGTGCAGGCCCGGCCTGCTGCGCAGGTAGCTGGTTACAATGCGTTTTTACAGCGCAACCCCGGGTTTTCTGAGCAAAACTTTTTACAGAAAGTGCGTACAGCTTTCACCTCAATTCAAGAAGCGTGGGCTGCGGGTAATATATCACCAGTGCGTCGATACATATCAGACGGCGTTTACCAGAGGTTTTTTACCCAGCTGCAGATGATGACTCTGCTACGGCAGACCAACACTCTCAATGAAATTCAGGTGCAGAACGTGCGCATTGATAAGGTCGAAAGCGACGGGGTGTTTGATGTGCTGCATGTGGCTGTGCAGGCTCTGATTGATGACCGCTTTATTTCAGAACTTGATGAGCGCCTCAACTCAGGGGGGCGTGAACAGTTTGTTGAGTACTGGTCTTTTATTAGAAAGGGCAGGCGCGATACCCCCGAGGCCAAAGATATTTATTCTTCAACCAGCTGCCCTAACTGTGGCTCACCCCTGCCGGCAGATATGACTGATCTGGCAAAGTGCTCTCATTGTGGCAGCATGGTAAACTCGGGCGAATTTGACTGGGTGCTGGCTGAGATCACCCAGGCCCATGATTATGTACGCCTGCGTTCGAAGGCCTTTGCCTCTCAGAGTCTGCAGCAGAAAGTAAATGAGATTCAGCTTAGAGATAGTGGTTTTTCACCCCAGGTTATCGAAGACAAAGTATCAAATGGTTATCTGCAGATTTTGACCGCCCATGTATTCAATGATATTACCCGGGCCCGGCGATTTCTATCTGACCAGATGTTTGAGAGTTTGAAAGATGCGGTCACCCAGACCAGTCACATCTATAACCGGCTCTATCTTAATGAGGTCGTTCTGGTGGCCGTTGAAGAGCTTGAAACAAGTCTGCGTTTATTTGTTTTTATTCGTTCGTCATTTCAGAGAGTCTCAAAAGCCGATGAGACGGTGACAATTATTGATCACGCAGTGTTCAGCAAAGACGAAGTGGTGGTCTTGACCCGTGATAAAGATGTTGAGCTCGCCAAGGGGTCTCTTTATGCCCACGCCTGCCCCAGCTGCGGCGCCCCGGTTGAAGACAGCTTAGATACCAAATGTGGCTATTGCGGCGCTGTTTTTAACAGTGGCTCTTACGACTGGGTGATCGATGGTATCTGGTCAGTTGAAAAATACCAGCAACACCTGCAGAGTGCTTCTGTGCAGGGTACCTCAACCGATAAACTTGAAAAACAGTTCAAAACAAAAGACTATGTACTTAACAATCTCATGGTGGTTTTGGCTGCAGATGGTCATATTTCGCCTGAAGAGCAGGCCTTCGCTCTGTCTATGGCAAAAAAATGGGGTTACAAACCTGAGAAAATTCATGGCCTTATGCAAGAAGCCCTGGCAGGGCGCCTTTCAATTATCATGCCGCAGAAGCAGAAGGCCTACCCTAAGATCATCAAAATGCTTGAGCGGGCCGCTGCCGTTGATAACAATATCAGCCCCGAAGAGACAGCAGTAATCAATCAAATAAAATCACAGTATAATCAAGAGGTGTAAAATTATGAGCTTTAAAGCAGCAGCGAAAACGGCAGATCTCTCAGCCGGAGAAATGAAGCGGGTCTTAATTGATGGTAAAGAAATTCTTCTGGCAAATCTTGACGGAACTTTTTATGCCACCGACGACATCTGTACTCATGCTGACGCCAACCTTTCTGACGGTGAGCTTGATGGCGAACTTGTTGAATGCCCACTGCATGCTGCCTGCTTCAATGTGAAGACCGGTAAGGCTGAAACTGACCCAGCCGAAGAAGATTTACAGACCTACGAAGTCAAGGTCGAAGGCGACGAAGTTTTAATAAAGATCTAAACCGGTACAACTCGGCGGGGCATGTACAGTTGCCACAGCCCGGGCATTACCTTCATCTGCAGGTTGTAGCCGGTGCCCAGCTCACCATCGTACATGAAGGTGTACTCTTTATCACTCAGCAGTTTGAAACTTTTAATGGTCTGGTTGTAAACTCTCTCATGTTCGATATGAGTGCCTGAAAAGATTTTTGGGAACAATTTGAGCAGAGAAAACCGTGAAGGCAGGTTAGAAAACACCATCTCGAGGTGGCCGTCATTCACCCTGGCCTGCGGGGCCATCTTCATACTCTTGGCGGTATAACGCGAGTTGCAGATGGCCATAAAGTTATAGTGCAGCTTTTTCTTCTTTTTATCAATTTCAACCTTGCCCTGAAAGGGGCGGTGCCGCAGCAGCAGCACCAGGGTTGCCAGTATATAGTTAAAATGACCTAAGAAGCGCATCTTAGTGCCCAGTTTGGTAATCAGCGGAATAATGCCTACGGCCCAGAGGTTCACGAACACCTGCTTCTGCCGGCCACTGCGGTTTTCATATTCTAAAATGCCAGCGTCGACGCTGATTCTCTCATTGTTGCGTATGGCCTCAATTAAAAGATCTGAGGCCTCTTCAAAAGTTTCAATACCAAATTCGCGGTGAAAAGAGTTACCGGTGCCCCCCGGTAGAATTCCCACTGGCTGTTTAATTTTGGCAAATTGGCTGTTTAAAAACATACCCTGCAGGCACTGGCACAGGGTGCCATCACCGCCGATAAACACACCAATCTCTTTTGCAGGCTTCAGGCTCTGTGCGGCATCTAATAGGTCTGGCAGTGAGCTGGTAGGTCTCAACCTTACTTCTGCCCCCAGCTCTTTCTGGGCCTGCTCAGCAAACAATCGAGCGCATTCGGCACCGCGGC
>CAZHLC010000172.1:0-4568 GCA_964532545.1 uncultured Leptospiraceae bacterium
CCCTTTCGCGCATTGGCATGGGTACCTTGAATAAGATTGCCTTAAAATTCGACCGACAGTTCTGGCCCAACGATCGCCATTTTATTGGTTATGTGGGTAAGAAAAAAGGCTACTACGCATCATTTTTAAACTATGCCCACATTAATGGGGCCCCTGTGCTGGTCTGCTTCAGCGCCGGCAGCAATGCCCGCAAGGCTGAGAGGTATAGCGATAAGCGGGTCAAAAAAGAAGCCATGGCGGTTTTGAAAAAGATCTTTGGCAATAAAATGAGCAAACTCACCGGCTTTAAACGCACCAAGTGGAACTCTAACCCCTATACCTATGGTTCTTATTCACACGTTAAGGTCAATGGCACAGGCCGCGATCGTAAAAAACTGGCTGAGCCCTTTGAAAGAATCTTTTTCGCCGGCGAAGCTACTAGCGTTGAATACCCGGGCACGGTGCACGGGGCCTACCTCTCTGGGGTTAAGGCCGCCCGTGAATTGATTGCAGCGGCTAATGAATAGGCCTGGGCCCTGAATAGGCTTAGAGCAATTTTGATTTTGCTCGCCCTGCCCGGCCTGCTCTGGGCCGGGGGTTTGACAAAACATGAAAAAGCTAACCGTTATGTCGCAAACCAATTGGCGTCTTTGATAAGTGACTTCAAACACCTGAACACCAAGAAATTCAAAGAGTCTTTTGAGCGAGTAATGGCGGGCAAAGACTCTAAAACTGATTATTCAGATGCGAAATATGTATACCATTTCAAACAGAACAGCAAAAATGGTGATCAATTGTCAATGGCGCTCGGTGAAAAAATAGCAAAACTATGCTACATGCTGCGCAAAGGGGGTATTCTAATAGAGCGGCGTCTGGTTTTCAGCCCCATTGTAAAAACCCGCGAGTATTCGACACCTTTAAGTTCTCAACAGGTTAAAGAAATTAATTTTCTAATTCGCAAAATTAAACAAAATCAGATTA
This sequence comes from uncultured Leptospiraceae bacterium, assembly GCA_964532545.1. Classification (GTDB taxonomy): domain Bacteria; phylum Spirochaetota; class Leptospiria; order Turneriellales; family CAZHLC01; genus CAZHLC01. Next base: position 961 of record CAZHLC010000172.1, read on the forward strand.
AAGAAAACCAACAAGCAGGTCGCGCTTTCTTAGAGAAGAACAAACGCAAAACCGGAGTAACAACCACAAAATCAGGTCTTCAATTCAGAATCGTTACAGAAGGCAAAGGTAAACAGGCAAAGACTGATTCAATCGTAACATTCGAGTATACGGCACGATTAATAAATGGTGAATTATTTGACAGCTCGGCAAAAAGAAATCGCCCTTTAAAGATCAGAATCAATCATATTGTCAAAGGTCTAGCCGAGGGTTTACAGCTGATGAAGCCCGGGGCTAGAAGCATTTTCTATCTGCCCAGTAATCTGGCCTATGGTAATCGAAGCTCTTCGAAGATACCCGGTGGGTCTGTTCTCATCTTCGACGTGACCCTACTTAAAGTAGAACCTGGTATCGAAGATACAAGCGAATAAGCATCGCCTCAAATAGACTCGCGCACGCCATCACCTGCGTTTTCGAACGAACACCTTCTTGTGCACCTGGTATTCACTGGTGACCACATAGACAAAGTAGACGCCAAAGCCCACTCTGCGGCCCTTATCTGTTTCACCATACCAGAACACCTGGCCGGTATCGCTGCTGAAGCTTTTGGTACCAAAGTCTTTGACCAGCTCGCCGCTAAGGGCATAGATCTTAATACTGGCCTGCTGGTCAGCCGGGGTTTTAAAGGTAATTAAGGCATACTCGCCATTGTTAAAATCAGGGTAATTGCGCCGCACCTCAAGATTTGTTTCAAGAGCCCGGGCCACAGTCTGCGTTTGAATGATCGGAAAGCCATTGTTCACAGCCAGTGTACCCGAAACATCATTCACCTGCATGCTGAGGGCTGTGCCTGGGTTTGCCTGGGGGGTTAACTTGACTGCCAGGCTGAATGTTTTGCTCTCACCCGGGTTAAAGTCAATGCCACTGAACGATAGACTGCCCCCGGCGGGGTTGGTAGTGCTGGCCAACACCACATCATTGCTGTTTCGCAAGATTACCTTTTCTACGGTGTTATTACTATTGGGTGTGACTGCAAAGGTCAGCCCGTTCATCTGGGTGGCCACGCTGCCCGGGGTCACGTTGGTAATTGCAAACTTGAGAATTTTGCTTTCGCCCCCGCTTTGAATAGGCGCCGAAGTGTCATCATCGCTGATTAGCGCGCCATCGACCAGACCGCGTTCAAAATACATTTCAGTACCCATGTTGGTACCTGTGATGGCCGGGTTGGCATCAGAGGCTGCGGCATTGCCACCCACCACTGCATTTACACAGTTAGCCGGGCAGGCAGATAGATCAAAGCGCAGCTTGAAATTTTTCGATGCAATGGGCAGTGCCGGTTCATAAAAAATATTGGGGTCGGCTTCGACCCTGGCGACTAAGAACAATCTTTTTGTCTGCCCAGCCGCAACGGTAAAAGAAGCTCCGCTGAAGGTAAAGGCCCCCATGGCCGTAGCAAGATCATGTTCAGTACCGGGCCCAAAGGCCATGGCATCAATACCCGCATCGTAGCTGCCGTTGCTGTTTGAATCGACATAGAGAGCCAGTTCTTTACCGCCGCCTGATAAAATCAGATTGTTCAAATCATTGGCACCCCAGCTGCCCACCTTCACCGGTTCATCAAAGGTGACAGAATTGATGGTGGCTGTGCTGGTACCACTGCTCTCACTGATATCGAGAACATAAGCCACACGCTCGGCCGTGGGTGCTTCAACCACGAAGAGCTGTTGTGCAGCACTGAGGTTTATCTGATTGAGCGAAACTTCAGGTTTAGCCAGTATGATGGTGCGGCCACTGTTATTGCCCGTGAGCACGGGCGCACGCCCATGGCCCCCACTATTGGCATTGGTAGCCCCCAGGCTTGCCCCGCTGATATTTGCAATGAAGCTGCTGCCACCGGTGCTACCACCGTCAACATTGGCCACGTATTTGACAAAGAAGTTCTTCGTCTGGCCAGCAACAAGTACTATGGCAGTGGTAAAGGTGATATTCTGATTATCAGCAGTAATAGAGCCTGAGGCCACAGTGGCAATGGCCGTGCCATTGCCCTCTTCATAAAGCCTGGCTTCTTGAATATCGTTGTTTTCTAAGGCTGTGCCGCTATTGCTGATTACCACAGTATTAACGGTTGCAGCCTCTTGGTTGCTGCTCTCAGTCAGGCTGAAGCGCAGAACTGTGCTCTCTTGCCCATCGCCCAGAGGGTCAGTGTTTTCTGGGTAGGTCGAGCCGCTGTCTGCCAGGGCCACCGAGCCCCAGCCAATGGTAAAGGTGTTAGACTGGCTGGCCGAACCTGCTGAAGCACTCACACCAAAGGTATTTTGCACTCCAGAAACAGAAACAAACTGAAAGCTATAGGTATCATCAAAGTCAGCAGTATTAGCCTGATCAATCACCAGCCAGAAGGTCTGGCTTGAAGAGTCGGCAATATCAATGGCCGCTGCCGACACATCGAAGGTCAGAATGTTGCTGGCTGGGCTGGCAATCAAACCCACCTGGGTATCGCCACCATCGAAAACGTTGGCCGTGGTGCCATCATCAGCATAGATTCGGGCGTTCGAGATCGCGCTAATAGCCGCTGTACCCGTGGCATTGAACACAATTTCATTGATTCGGGCATTATTGGGGTCGGCCCCGAACTCGCTTATCTGAAAATGATGCACCACCACCCCGTTGGGCGATGAAAAGATCTTCTGTGCCGCCGGCTTAGCCACCCCATCGGCCACCTGCAGGGCCGGCTGTGAGACCTTAAAAGTCTGGTCAGCAAAGGGTACACTTACGGTGTTTAACTGATCGTACACCATGACACGCCAGTGGTATACAGTTTCATCAACCAGGGCCGGGCCGGCATAAATATAATTGCCAGCGTTGCTGGCCACCTTGCCCGAGTCAAAGTGATCGCAACTTGAAAATGAATCATCGATGGCGACCGAGCTAATGCACAAACGGTAAGCACCCTGGATATCGGCACTACCAGGAGAATCAACGTCGTTGAACACCCAGCTAAAAGTGGGTGTTGACACAGGCACTGCCACATTGCCGCTCTGCCCTTCAATTTGCCCATTGGTAACTGATGGGGCATTATCAATCGCCGCATTCTGGGCTATCTGATTCAGGGCATCGCCGTGAATAATATTTGTGGTGCGGGCTATGGGTGCATCTACCTGAACCGTTGAGGTGGGTAGAAACTCGAGATTGTTACCGGTAATGCTGAAACTGTTACCGGCCTCAAAAACCGTATTAGGAAAATCTGCATTATTGGCCGTGGGCCCGTTATCAATTGTAGTATTGGCAGAGGGTGCACTCAGCCGCAGAGTGACAGCACCCCAGCTGAAAGCAGTACTGCTTGAGGCATTTGACCAGGCATCACCGATCTGCCAGGTACCGCTGGTGGCTGTGAAATAGCTGTCACCCAGAATGGTAAAAGTGCCTGTCACGTTCAAATTAGCTGAACCTGTTACCAGGTTTATGTGCTGGGTACCCATACCTATTTGTAGATTGCCTGTGATTGTGAAATCGCCACCAAGAGTCAATTGAGGAACGACAGCCGGGCCCCCATTTTCAGCTGTAATCAACACTGGCCCGTTGACTGAAGTAGGGCCGGCCATGGCAGCCCCAAGCCCATCATCGACCAT
>CAZHLC010000172.1:4587-7425 GCA_964532545.1 uncultured Leptospiraceae bacterium
TAGCCAGGCCAGTATTGTAAGTTCGGCTTGTCACAAGGCCGTTACTGTCTTTTAAAAATCTAAAGAGAAAAGGCCCCTCATTGAGCCACGAACCTGGCAGGGTAGAAACGTTCAAGGGTTGGTTGGTGACAGAATTGCTGTTGTTGATCAAGTTAATCTGTAAAGCCGCCTGATCAAAAATACCCGTACCAAATGAAAGTTCGTTCTCAACAGAAAGTGACGAAGCCAGAGTGGTAGTAAAACCAGCGGGGGCGACTTTCACATTGTAGAAATCTCTGCTGCTATTGAATAATGACGTTCCGGTAAGGTTTAAAGTCGAATTTCGGTTATTAATAGTGCCCCCGTTGGCGGTCAAGTTACCGCCAAGATTTATGGTTGAACCGCCGCCAGCATTGCCCAAATCAAGGGTGCCATTGGTTTGATTATATGTACCAGAAAGGTGAAGAGTATGGTAATTTGAGCCATTGTAAGTTCTCAAGGTGCCCCCCGAAATAGTGAGTTGAGCAGCAGAAAGATTTGTTTGCAAAGTATGGGTAGAGCCGTTAGTAGTAAACACTATCTGACCCAGACTACACTGGGTAGAAATACTGTGAGCACCGCCTGAACCTGTAAACCTGAGTACAGAAGAAGGGTCGTTATTACAAGCGCCAACCTGGCTACTGATGAAACTGCCTTGTTGAATTTCAAGTTCTGCCCCGGCTAATAGATCAAGACGAGAACTGGCGTTTGTCACCGTTACATCGTAGTTATCATCGACCCAGACGGCATTAGTGCCATCAACCTGCAGGTGACCATCAACCTGCAGGTCACCACGAATAAGTAAGATATTGTTTGCAGTTAATCTGAGCATTTTGCTGCCATCTGCAGGCACATAGAAGTCGCCGGTCTGTACAATCGAGGTATTGGTGATTGTGGTGAGTGCACCCGCGCCAGTGAAATCGACAGAGGTACGAAACCCGTTCACCGGCACCCCGGCCGACCAACAACTGGCATTCGTAAAATTGCCTGTGGGGCATGTAGCTGCCAACCATCTGGTTTCGACCTCGGCCAGAATCTGCACCGAAGCGGTATCGCCGGGGTCATGGGGGTCGGTAAAATCAAGGCGCAGATTGCCCGAGCCATTATGATACAGAGTGCCGTCATTATTTGAAGTGCCGGCAGTTCGACTGGTATTCAAACCTGAACCGTTACAGCTGCCCTGCGAGCTGCTGTTTCCGAAATTGCCCAGATTGTTCGAAAACTCACAGACTGTGATGGTTTCACTGTCGCCGGTAACCAGTGAAGTGACTGTTACATCGAATTCATCAATGGCCCCGGCGTTTAAATCAAGGCCGGCATCAATCACCCGCACTCGAAGTGGGCTGGCGCCAATTTTTACAGGGGCCGAATCAATATAGCTGACCGCCGCTGTAATGCCGGTGAGAGTACCAGAGCCTACAGTGATCACACCATTGTTGGTGTAGCTGGCCGCATTGGTTACATCAAGGGTACCACCTGCCAGAGTAATGTTGCCATCGTTTTGAAACGTACCCGTACCCAGGGTAACCGAAGCAGGGTTAGTACCAATCGCCAGAGTACCATTAGCCTCAACCAGCAATTGATTGGCAGTTGTAGCACCACTTACATTGGCCGTACCATTGTTTATGCGCAGCCTGGTGCTCACATTGGTTGTACCGCCAAGGTTCGCGATGCTGCCACCAAAGATTTCAATATCAGGCGTGGTAAGATTAGCCGTTGTGTTTACGGTGGCGGTATTCTGCAATTCAAGTTCATCGGTGGCATTGGTCGTATCATTGAAGTTGGCTATAGCACTGCTGTTAACCAGAATTCGGTGTCCATTGATATTTACACCGTTTGAATTGAATGTAACGCCACCCTGAACCCAGAATTCTGAACCCGTTGCCTGGTTAAAGGCATTGGCAGCATTGACGGTGCCGCCACCGCTTAACACAACCCAGTTATCGTCTGCAGGAGTTAATTCTATTTCGCGGGTGCCCCCACCATTGAGCTGCACCAGATTGTGATTGCGAAAACGACCGTTGGCCTTGATGTAAAAAGAGCCGTTTACAAAAAAGCTGGTCGCGTTTGCATTGGTGCTGATCTCACCGTCTTGCACCAGCACACTGCCACCTGCAAATGGGTTAGTACAGGGGCCGGCTGCTACGGTTAAGTTTCCGCCGTAGAGACGCAGCCTTGCGTTGGTGTTGAGAAAGATGCCCCCCACTGTCGATGTATAGTTATCAATATTTGCACTGAGGCCCAGACCATTGGCCACCAGACATTCAGAAGAAGTATCGGGAATATTGGCAGGGCTCCAGTTTGCGGTATTGTTACCGTTCTGGTCTGAGGTACTGACCCAGTTTCGGTCGACCGCCCAGAGTGCATTGCAAATCAGCAGCAATAGAATAGTAAATAACCTGATTAGCCGGCAAAACCCTTCTCTCATAAATAGAAAACTTCCTTCTGGTAAAGTGTGGGTAAGACGCAGCCCCAGAAGAGCTGCTTACAGAAAAGTTAAGGTTTTGAAAAAAGTGAAAGTTCGGCTGTTCAGGCCGGGGCCAGCTCAAAGGCCTCAAGCGCCCCAGTATAAAAACGCACAATGAAATCAATGGCCTCTTCAACAGTACCATCAAACTCTTTGCGAATGATAATACGGTCAACGGCCTCACGCAGGCCACTGTAGACCAGATAACCCACCAGCTCGGGGTTCGGCACTTCAATCTGCCTGTGGGCGATGCCCTGGCGCACCGCCAGGGTAGTTGCCTCGTTGAGCATTTTCAGATAACGGTTCACAATTGAATCATAGTCTTCATCGAGGCCCGTGGGTGAATTGATAAC
>CAZHLC010000173.1:0-7410 GCA_964532545.1 uncultured Leptospiraceae bacterium
CACCTGAAGCTGCGAAGTACCCTCATAAATCGGGGTAATGCGCATGTCACGGTAAATCTTTGACAGATCATACTCTTCGGTATAGCCAGAGCCACCAAAGATCTGCAGGGCATCGTAGGCAATCTTGTTACCCAGCTCGGTGGTAAAAAGTTTACTGATGGGTGTCAACAGCTTGGCCAGTTTATCATACTTGATAACATCTTTCTGCCGGCGAATTTCGCGCTCAGCCAGACCTTCACGATGATACTTTCTTTCAAGACCATCGTAGATATCGACCATTTCGGCAGTGCTGTAAACCAGGGCCCTGAATGCATGCACAATAGATTCCATCTCATCAAGCAGGGTGGCCACAGCCCCAATCTTATCAATAGTTTTACCAAACTGCTCTCTTTCTGAGGCGTACTTTTTCGCTTCGGCAAAAGCGGCCTCACTCATGCCAAGGGCCTGTACACCTACAGCCAGGCGGGCGCCATTCATCATGGCCATGGCATATTTTACCAGACCACGGTTCTCTTCACCAATCAGTTTGGCCGGTGACTTATCATACACCACCTCACAGGTTGGTGAAATATGCAGCCCCATCTTTTCTTCGATGCGGGCAATCTCAACATCGGTTGATTCAACTAAAAAGAAACTCAGGCCTTTGGCCCCTGCACCACCTGAACGAGCCAGGGTAAGAATGGCAGCGGGCCGTTCGCCCAGACCGCAGCCATGGGTTATGAATCTTTTGGTGCCGGTTATGAACCAGTTACCATTTTCATCTTTTTCAGCCCGGGTCTGCAGATGGGGCAGATCACTGCCATAGTTAGGCTCGGTCAGGGCCATGGCACCGGCCATCTCACCCCTGGCCATTCTGGGCACATACTCATCTACCATTTCTTTATCACCAAAGCGGGCAATAACTTCTGCCAGGTTAAAACAGCCCAGAGTAATGGCAAAGCCACCGTCGGCCTGCGATATCATTTCTTGCAGCAGGCAGTGCATGGTCAGGGGAAGGTGAATGCCACCATGCTCACGACCCACCGAATAACCTAGAATGCCCGATTCAGAGATTAGATCAATTATTTCAATAATTCGCTGGGGAAAAATTACCTTACCATTCTCAAAGCCCAGCCCCTGCTTATCAAGCTCACCGGCTGAAGCGGCCAGCTCTTTGCCACTGATCTCGCCATACTGCTGCAGCACCACTCGGTAGAGCTCAAGAGCCTCATCAACGTTTGATGGGGCCATTTCAAAGCGGGCATCTTTGTCTTGCTCATACCTTTTGGCGTCAGCATAATCGTTTTCAGCCAGGGGAACCACTTTCTGCCAGTTTACCCAGTGCTCAAAATTAAACTGCAGATCTTCATTGATATCATAGTAATTGCCAGTAATCATAATTCGACAGAAAAAACAGACAACTCTGTCTGTCAACCGGAATCAGCAGCTAGAGCCGGCTCTTAAAGAGAAACAATGCTCTTGGTTAAAGAGCCCGAAGCAATCAGCTTGTTTTTTACAAGAGCCTCAGCCTTAGCAAAGGCCACAGAAGGGGCCCGGGCCGTAACTTCGCTAAAGATATCAATTACAGCCTGCTCTTTGGTTGCCCTGATATTATTAAAATGGGCATCAATGGTTACCGCGTTTTGCCCCTCTTTCAGCTGGGCAACCAGGGCCACATAGCAGGCCATATCAAGCAGGGCATTGAGAATGCCCCCATGCAGCTTCTGTGCCGGGTTAATCACGTTCTCAGTCGCCTGAAAACGCAGATGAGCCCGGCCCTTTTCAGAACTTACAATCTCAAGGCCCACAAATTTAGAAAAAGGCTGGTTCAGTACAGCCTGTACCCGTTGCTCGGCAAGGTTCATAACAATGCCTAATACATGCTGTCGATCAGCTGCTGGTAGTTTTCGGTAACCACAAAGCGCCGTAGCTTCAGGGTATTGTTCAGCTCAATACCCTTTTCAAAGGGTTTCTCAACCAGCCGAAACTGGGTCACCCGCTCAAAGCTTTTAAAGGCACTGTCTTGATTTACCAGTTTCGCGATCTCACCCTTGATCAGCTTGTTCACCAGATCATTGTGGGCCCATTCTTTCATGCCACCATTGACGCCGTTTTCTTTGGCCCAATCAGCCACCGTATCTTCATGTACAGCAACCAGGGCCCCCAGAGTCTTCTGATCTTGGCCCACCAGCATCACATGATCAATGTAGGGTGATTGTTTCAGCCTGTCTTCAATGGGGGTGGGCTCAATGTTTTCACCACCCATTAGCACGATGGTATCTTTCGAACGACCTACAAATACCAGGTCGCCATCAACCGTGATGCGCATCAGGTCGCCGGTATTGAACCAGCCATCATCGGTAAGCACCTCTTTAGTCTTTTTCTCATTTTTGTAGTAGCCCATCATCACCTGGGGGCCACGCACATGCAGGGTGCCCTTGGCGCCCTTTATATGGGTTATGTCTTTGCCGTTTTCATCTAGCAGCTTGTACTCAGTGCCATCAATGGGTCGCCCACAGGTGCCCGGCACGTTATGATCGGGTGTACGGGCCGAGATAATTGGCGAAGTTTCGGTTAAGCCATACCCATTAAGAATTACAATACCCATGGCAGCGAAGAACTCATCAATGTAGTCAGGCAGGGCCCCGCCCCCTGAAATAGAAGCGCGAATACAACCGCCGGTGGCCTCAAGCACCTTCTTAAAGGCAAACTCATGGGCCGCCTGGCGGGGTAGATACAGCAATCGCTCGCCAATGGTTCCCAGAGTTTTTTCAAAGGTTTCTTCTAAGAAACCCTTCTTTTCATAGGCGATTTCAAGGCCTTCGGCCTTAACCTTCGCCCGGTTGTGTTCAACCGCAATACCCTTAAAGAAGTTAAATACATCTTCACGCCCAGAGTCTTTGACTTTCTCAATAATACGGTTATAGACAGCCTCCCAGATGCGGGGTACGGCGGGAACGAAGTGGGGTTTCACATTACGCAAGTCGTCACCAATATGTTTCACATCAGTATAAGTTAGACTGCAGCCCTTCACAAAGAACATATACTCGGCAATGCGCCCGAAGAGATGCCAGGGGGGCAGCAGGGTCAAACCACGCTCGCCGGGTTTCACTTCCATAGCTTCTGAAACCCGGTTGATATTAAAGGCAAAGTTACCCTGGCTGAGCATAACACCCTTGGGCTCACCGGTTGTGCCTGAAGTATAAACAATGCATGCCAGATCTTCTGGTTTGATGTTGTGCTTGCGCTCGGCCATTTCTTCAACAATCTTGCTGTTGGCCTTGATCGCGCTCTGGCCCTTTTGAATCAGATCACTCATGGTCATTGACTCATAGCCATCAGGGCCCTGCTCATCGTTCATGATGATGAACAGCTTCACTTTCTGCTCATAGTTCTCGAGGCCCTTACTGATTTTTTCTATCTGGGCTGCATTGTGTACAAAGATGATCTCGGTTTCGGCATGATTAACGATGAAAGCGATTTCATTGCCGGTTGAATCGGTTCCCCGCGGAACGTCAACCGCCCCAATCAGCTGAATGGCAAAGTTGGCCAGGGGCCACTCTGGGCCAACATCGGCAAACAGGCCAATATGCTGGCCGGGCCCTACCCCCAGCTCAAGCAGGCCTGCAGCCAGATCATCAACCTTTTCGCGCACCTGCCCGAAGGTCACCGATTCAAGGGGGGCTTTTTTCTTTCTGGGGTCGCGGTACTGGTAGGCCACATTTTCTGCATAGTTATGCATGGCTGCCGCAATGGCTTCACTCAGGGTATAGAACATGGTACAAATTCCTTATCAGCAATATTTCTGTTTTAGCTATTTCGAAAAACAGAAATCTCTCTGTACAGCAAGTTCTTAAATGCCTTGACCATCGGGGCCAGGGCTCTTTTCTCGCAGGCATGAAAGCCATACAGATCAGTCAATACGGGGGGCCCGAAGTGCTCAAGCTGGTTAAACTATCAACCCCCAAAATCAACTCATCGCAGGTTCTGATCAAGATACACTATGCCTCAGTCAACCCAGTAGATTATAAATCACGCTACGGCAGAAACAGGTTTATGGGCGGCGGGCTACCCAAGGTGCTGGGCCATGACATCGCCGGTGAAATTGTCGAGGCCGGGGCCTCAGTGAAAGAATTCAAAGTGGGCGATGAAGTTTTCGGCATGTTAGGAATCATGGCCGGGGCCTATGCCGAATACGTGCGCACAACCACCAATGTGCTGGCCCTCAAGCCTGACAATATAACCATGCAAGAAGCCGCAGCCATACCCCTGGCCGCACTGACCTCTCTGCAGGCCCTGCGCAACCGGGCCAATATCGAAGAAGGCCAGCGGGTCTTGATAACTGGCGGCTCGGGGGGCGTTGGCCTGTATGCCATTCAGCTGGCCAAACACTTTGGCGCCCATGTGACCACCACCTGCAGCAAAAAAAGTTTTGAGCTGGTAAAGGGCGTGGGTGCAGACCATGCCCTTGATTACCACAGCCAAGACTTTACCAAATCAAATGAGACATTTGATATCATCTATGATTGTGTTGGGGCTGCCACCTTCAGCGAATGTGCACATAATCTCACCAAGAATGGCATCTTTGTTTCAACCATTACCAGACCTGCAGGCCTTATTGCTTCTCTGGTAAAAAACCCCTTCTCGGCTAAAAAAGATAAACAGGTCTTGGCGGTGCCTAACCGGGCTGACATGAAGTTTCTAAAACAACTTCTTGAAAGTGGTGAACTCAGAGCCATTATTGACAAAAACTTTTCGCTGGCTGATTTGCGGGCCGCCCATGAATACAGTGAAACCGGCCGGGCCAAGGGTAAGATTACCATTCAGATGGTTTGAGCCGGCGATGCAACCAGATAGCATGCTCATCTCAATGCTAAAAGAATCTTTGCTCAAACGACCGCGCAGCCAAAAGCGGGGCGAGCAACTTTTTGCATCAATATCTAGAGGCCTCGGCTGAGCAGCGACATCATCCTGGGTCGTTTGATTTTTGAGCTGCAAAACCAGGTTGATGCAGGGCAGCTTCAAATGCCCGACGCCAGCCAGCTATTCTGGCTGGCCTAACGCCACAACGAACTTGAATAATCGCCTGTTGAATTGCAGTCTATGCGAAAGACTTTCTTTTGAACCATTGAAAACCGCCTATAGAAATACCCACTATTTCAAGCAATAATAGACCAAAATCAAATATAAAATTACCATTTGAGGTGTAGATACCATCTTTAAGATACGGTGTGGGTGAATCACCGAGCTTTACAATCTCAATGAGATTGCCTACTTCGATCTTCAGCCAGAGCTCTTGCTGAATGTTGATACGCGAATCACTCATGACCCTGATGTTTTGATTGCCCCAGGCGACCCAGTAGGTTGATGGTGGCTTAAACCACTTTGAGGTGACCCGCACCCTTTCTTTGGTGCCCCCGGCCAACCAACCGCGAATCTGGGCCATGGCATATATCTTCTGGCTGGTAAATAGAAGCAGCCCCAGCGAGAGTAGCGTTATGGTTATTGCTAAACCCCTTGGCATTTAGATGTTGTTCACAATTAACTTAGCCACCTCATTGAGAATGCCATAGTTGTCAGGCAGGGTACGTTGCACTAAATCAATAACCATGGCGTCGTTACCAATCAACACCCTGGCTTTGTTTCTGGCCATACCAGCAATAATGGCCTCAGCCGCAGTCTCAACCGGGGTAAACAATATGTTATTTTCAAAGGCCTTCTGCTGTTCTTCGCCACCGAGCTTTCTCGAGCCATAAATTGGTTTGCCCGTAGGCTCTTCGAAATTTTTAACTATGTTCGTTTTTATGATACCCGGGTGTACACTGGTTACCCCCACCCTGGTATCTTTCATTTCAAGGCGCAGCGATTCAGTAAAACCACGAATAGCTGACTTGGCGGCACAATAGGCCGACCAGCCAGGCACGCCCACAAGACCCGCTACGCTTGATAAGTTGCTGATATGGGCTTCTTCTTGCTCTAGAAGATGTGGCAGAAAGTTTTTGGTTCCGTTTAAGACACCACCAAAGTGTATATTCATAGTGCGCTCATAGTCAGAGATTTTCATATCATTCACAAAGCCCACAATGCCAATGCCGGCATTGTTCACCAGAATATGTACCCTGCCAAAGAAGCCGATTACATCTTCAGTATATTTTACCCAGGCCTCTTTGTCGGCCACGTCGAGAATGCTGCTGTGCACTTTTACTTTGCTTGCCAGTTCAGACTCGGCCTTTTTCAAATCGGTCTCATCAATATCTGAAATGGCCAGGTGGGTGCCCCGCTCGGCCAGCTTGCGCGCCACCGCCAGACCAATACCCGAGGCTGCCCCGGTAATTACTGCTACGCGATCTTTAAATTGTTTCATAATAGCCTTCTTCTTTAATCAAAGTGTATAGTCTGCCAGTTTCACAGTGCGCGACAGTTTTTTTAAGATGGGCCCATTCTGCCGCCATGAACTGGGCATTGAAACCTGCAGCAGAACCACGGCGCCCTTTTTGGCCGGGGTAAAATCAAGCACCTCAAAGCGGTAATAGTAACGCGAAGAGCCCCTCTCTGCGGCAATCACTCTTGAGGCCGCAGCGTTGCCGTTTATTTTTGTCAGCTTTAAAGGTTCAACCGAAGCAACATTTTTTCTTTTGCCGTTGATGTCTTGCACGTGTTTTTTCAGCAAACCTTCAGCGGTAAATGCAGCTGAAAGGTCTTCTTGATAATAATAAAAAATGCCCGTATTCATTTCACCATTGGCGGCCTCGTACTGAATATCATAGGGGTTCTTTGCTGTGTTTTGCCGCCACCCTGCAGGAAATTCAATACTAAACTTACCCTCAGCAAAGCTGATCTGGCGGGGTGCGGTAACTCTGCTTCGTTCACCACAACTGCCCAGAAGTGCAGCGCTACCCAGTATAAAACAGAACCATAACCGCTTCAACATAAGTTTAAATATCCCCCCCCCCAAAAGTCATAAAGACTGTCTAAGCAAAAGTATGCTTATTTAACCCTGCATCAATAAGAATATATTCAAAACTATTATTTAATTGAGTAAACCCTGACCGGCTCTTCGCGGCCCCTCAGGCGTACACGACCAACATGGTCGATGGCCGAAGTATCATGCAACAGCTCATGAGTTGCCTCTGAGAGCAATACAGCCCGATTTGCTTTTTTTGCAAGTTGTTCAAGGCGCGCAGCTGTGTTGACCGCATCGCCGATTACGGTATATTCCATACGGGTGGTTGAACCGATATTGCCTGCTAATACTTCGCCCGAATGAATACCAATTCGGGTATAAACCGGGGCAAAGTTTTCTTGTGCCAACTGCTGGTTTAATTCAGCCTGGGCCTGCAGCATCTCATGGGCCGCGGCCAGGGCCGCCCCGGCATGCTGCTCTAACACAAGTGGTGCACCAAAGACAGCCATAATCGCATCGCCAATGTA
>CAZHLC010000174.1:0-7396 GCA_964532545.1 uncultured Leptospiraceae bacterium
TGCTGAGCCAGGGTAGCATGGTTCACTTCAATATTTATTTTAAAGTCTTTATCATAGCCATGAATGCCAATAGATGAAACCAGAACTTTCTTAGCGTAGAGCTTCTGTTCTTCTATGTTATGCTTTTCTTTAAATTCTTTGATTTTGCCTTTAATACGTTTTTTAAAACTTTTCGAAACCAGCTCTTTCAGGGGGTGCAACTGTGGGTTAGTCGCCATGGCCCCAAGAATAATTTTCTGTTTTTTCAAGGCAATTTTAAGGTTACGCACCGGGTTATAAACTGAAGGGGCCTGAATAACCCCAGCCAGCATTGCGGCTTCAGCTGCCGTCAAATCTGCAGCTGACTTACGAAAATAAAAACGGCTGGCATCTTCCATACCTGTATTGCTATGGCCCATATAAATCTGGTTAAGATACATGGCGAGAATGGTTTTCTTCTCATAGTTTGATTCAATATGAAAGGTGCAGTATAACTCAACGATCTTGTTAAAAATATTACGCCCCCCCAGATCAAGCGAAACCTTGGCCAGCTGCTGGGTCAGGGTACTGCCCCCCTGAACCACCCCGAGGTTTACTACGTTGCGCAGAATCGCACGCATAATGGCTGTAATGTTTATGCCAAAGTGATTATAGAATTCACGGTCTTCAGATGATAGCACGGCCCAGACAATGTTTGCATGATTTTCAATGTTATCGACCCTGATGGGCCTGAGACTGCGACGATAGAACGTGCCGATGACTTTGTTATTGATGTCATAGATTTCAATGGGTTTGATTTTAGCAGCCAGCCGAGAATCAGTAACTTCGGCCTGAAACCTTTTCAGGTTTGCCACTACGCTGTCTTTGGCATTGAGCCAATAGAAAAAACCGGTTGTGAACAGCACAATAACCAGGGCGGTACCCCCCAGGAATGAATACACAATGATTTTGATTTTGTTGCGCCAGCCCCATGAGAGTAGCGCTTTCAGTTTATCTAAGATTGACTGCCGTGACATAGACCATCGTTATAGACGAAGGGTTGCTCTGTCAATCACATTGACCCTCAGCCTGAGTCGATATATGACTTTTTAAGATACGAAGCATCGTCAGTTTCGTCGAAGGCTTCGCCGCAGCGGGTGCATTTGAATAAAACCTTTCTCGGTTTCATTGAAATACCATAGAGCAGACCAAGCCAACCCCAGAAACTGTATTTGCCCTTGGTGGTTGTCATAAAATGGTTACGATCAAACCCGCAGCTGCACTTGGGTAGATCACTGTCTGATTTTTCTATTTCAGCCGGTTTCATTAAGTGAACAAACCAATATTGATACTTTGGCCGGGCTGTAAACCAGCCTCTGATAAAGGCTGTACAGTTACGCGCCTGGCCTCATTGGTGGCCATGCGCAGATTTACTTTTTACCTCTTTTTTATGCTGGCTGGCCCGCTCTGGGCCGAAAGCCAACAGAAAATCGCAGATCGCCTTTACCAGATTGAGCAAATGGGGGGTGACCACCTCGGTTACAGTTCATTTATTCTCAATTATCTGCGCAAGCAGCACAATGTGCTGCCAAAAGGTTACAAACACCGCTACCGGGGTACCTTTCGCCAGCGTGAAATCGATACCTATTCTCTCTTCAGTGGGGGGCTGGCCATCAGAGAATCGATTCAGCTGCATTCAATTAAAGCCTCTCAGCCAGGCGCAGCCAGCATCAACGTAAACACCCTGGTGGGGCCGGTGATCAAATCACATAACTACGAAGAAATGCTGCAGGGTAAGAAACCACGCTTTTTCAAGCTGGCCGAATATGCCCCCCGTGATTTTTATTATCTGCATTTTAACAACATGGGGCGGGCCCTCGACTTTTTCGATTACGTAACCGAAGTAGGTGGCTCTCTCTACAGTAGAGTTTCACCAGTGTCGGTTGACTTTGGGCTCAAACAGAAGATGATGACCCAACTGGCCATTCGTGAAAATAAAAAAGCCCGCAAATTCTATGACACTGTGATTGATAAGATGGCCGTGGTAGGTTCAGACCCCTTCTTTCTGCAGGGTACCGACGTTACTCTGATCTATAAATTAAAAAGCCCCACCATTTTCAAGTTTACCATAGGGTCTTACCGTCGAAGCTATAAAAAGAGCTTTCGCGCTCAAGAAAAGCAGCTAAAAATTGGGCAATATTCTGCCAGCTACATCTACAGTAAAGACCGCAAGGTGCACTCAATTTACCTCTGGCTCGACAAAGAAACCGTTATTATATCTAATTCGATTGCGGCGGTCAAAAAGGTGATTGCAGCACATAAAAATCCCCAGAAGTCAATGGCAACAGCTGGTGACTTCAGATATATGCGCTCGGTCTACCCGGCTGGCGAAGACAGCGAAGACGGCTTTTTCTTTTTTTCAGACCCCTTCATTCGCAGGCTGGTAGGGCCCAGGCTTCGTATCAAAGAGTCACGGCGCATGTATGAAGCCATGCGCATGGCCAACCTCGAGAAGTTTCTCATCTATTACTATCATCGCACCGGTAAAAAAGCCCGCTCGATGAAGCAGCTGGCTGCCCTGTTAAAAGACCGGGGCCTGAGCGAAGCCGACCGTGAGGCCATCGAAAATTTTAAAAAGAATTCACTTTATGCCACCATAAAGGGTCGACTGCGCCCCCGCTATTATTCATGGTTCAGTATGATATCTTCGGTGAGCTATGCCCTCAGTCGTACAAAAGAGTATAAAAAAACCAACCGCAAAGAGCGTCGCAAACTGGCCCAACAGTTTACTGAAGAGTTGAAAGAATTATACAGAAAAGTACGCAAAAGGCGCGCCGACAAGCCAGCTGAAGCTTTCGAGATTCTTGAGCGCATCGACTACGTTGACCCGGCCAAAATGTTTGCCGGCCTCAGCTTCAGACCAGGTTCTTTCAAGGCGATCAGCAAAAAGTATGGCCCGGGTGGTTACCTGAAACCCCTGCTCGAAATCAAACTTGAAAAAGTTTCAAGTAAAGAAGCCACCAGGTATAAAAACTTTGTACGTGAATACAGCAGCTTCTGGCGCGATTACTTCGACCCCATCGGGGTGCGAATTCAGATGAATGAAGGCATAAAAATCGAAACCTGCATTTTACCGCTGATAAATAACTCAATCTATAATCGAGTATCAGAATACCTGGGGGGCAAGCCAGTACTTTTATCTGCAAAAAATACCCTGCCGGGTGAAATCTTCGGTGCAGCCATAAAGTTGAACGACTCCTTTTTGAAGCAGGTCGACCGCGAATTTGGTGGTGGCAAGATAAAACACGACTACCCCGGTCTTGCAGGCATGAAACTCAGTGATCTCATCGGCGACCATGTTGAGGTGCATGTCTTAGATTCGGTTCCCCTGGTTGATTTTGATGGTCGCCTGGTAGCTTCTGAGATTTTACGACGCCGCCCCCGTCTTGAAAGCGTATTCGGCGGCTTTATGGCCTGGTCACTTTTTCATCCTATAAGGGTCAGCGTTCCCATAAAAAAAGTAGATGCAGCCCGCAAGGTGCTGCGCGTTATTGAAGACAACATCAAACGCGAGAACACCCGCTGGGTGAGCATTGACAACTATTCTCTTAAATACGGGGGCACCCGGGTAAATGCACTCAAAGTCACCCTGTTTCGCACCATTACTTTTCGTGTTTATTACGCTCTGGTTAAAGACAAGCTGCACATTACCTCAACCGAAGGTTACATGAAAAAACTAATACGATACCGCAATAGCGCGAAGCTTGATCACACTGACACGAAGGGCAACATTGTTTTTGTCTATCGCCCGGCTTCGATCAAAAAAGAACGTGACCTCTTTAAAACCAACATGTTTGAAAGCGCCATGCAATCGAGTATGTCAAACATTGGTACCATGACCCTGCTGGGCGATCTCTTCAGCCGCAGCAAAGACCTGGCCCTGCAGTCAGAGATTAACTTTGGTTTCAGGCCCGTCTGCCCGGGTGGTGGTGAATACGTCATTGATAGAAAGACCGGCAAAGTCACCAATACAGTTTTTGGCAGTTTTAACCGGCGGGTGATTGACTACAGCAAAATAAACGCAGCCATGCTGAACCGCTTCTTTTCAACCCGAGAAGTCAAGGTATCACTTGAGTTTACTGACGATGGCATCAAGAGTGTAATAGAAACAAGATAATTCTATTTGACAACCTGCCCGCAACTTACTCTTTGCAAAAAGTGGCAAAAGAAGAAGCAATAAAAGTCGAAGGGGTTATTATCAAGGCCCTGCCTAATGCCATGTTCACAGTCAAACTAGATAACGGCCATGAGATACTTGGCCATATTTCGGGCAAAATGCGTAAGCATTATATTCGAATTAATCCGGGTGACCGGGTCAATGTAGAATTGTCACCATATGACTTAACCCGTGGTCGCATTACATTTCGATCGAAATAGAGACTGCTGAAAATCAGAACTCTTTTACACCAGCGTTTATTACCGAAGGTGAGCGTCGTTGGTCGTAAGGTTAGGCAGGTTCTTGGCAAGCAAGTCTTGCGCTTTAATAAACCCGTAATTATCATGATGATGACGCAGAAAGTTGTGGGTATCGGTAATCAGCTTTCGATCAATGTAATTGGTAAGTAGATTAAACACCCGCTCAAAATCAGTAATGCTGTCAGTCTCGACCTTTGACATGGCCTCTTCAATGGTCTGGGTACGGTATTCTTTTTTATCTTCAAGAGGGGTATTAATCTCAATCAGGGCCAGAAAGGCATAACGTTTTGAGCGGCGGGCCATCTTAACCGCATCGATATAATAACGAATCTTTACCGAATAGAGAAACTTGTTATAGTTAAAACCAATACGCATGAAGCGGCGGCACTCACTCAAGTCGCGATAGGCCAACTTCATCAACTTGAGAGCCTTGGCATCACGGGTAGCCAGCACCCTTGGTGCTATTGAATCTAAAATCGTTTTTGTGGTGCCAATGTACTGCTTATCGAGCATGTCTTTATACAGATCGCGCAACTGTGCATGCGATTTTCTAACTTCATAAAAGGCATTCTGAAAATCGTTGGCTACATTAAACAGCCGGGCATTGTAATCAAACTGCTGAGCTTTATAGAGGCTTTTCTGCTGCGCTTCGCTGCCAAAGTTTGAAACACCCTGATTAATAAAGGTCAGAAAATAGCGGTTTTCTTTGAGAATCTTCTGGCTGAAGGCGGCATCAGGTATAATGGTGTGCAGCTGCCAGCCAGCCAGCACAAAGAGCACCAGAGATACCGCCATTTTTTTCATATCTTTATAATATCGAAGAAAACCCCAGATTCAACCATAGAATTTTCCGCGAAAAAAACCTTTTACAGCTGAACAAAACTTCATTTTTTCAAAAAATGGAACCTCTTGAAAAGGCCCTGCAGATTCTGTCTTACAAGAGCCATTCAGTACAAGAGCTGACTACCAAGCTGCATCGTTACGAATACACCGAGCTTCAGATCGAAACAGCAATCAATCGACTGCTTGAGCTGCGCTATCTCAATGATGAAGAATATGCCCGCAATCTAGTGCAGAAATATGGCGGCAGGGGCAACCGCTACATTCAATCAAAGCTTTATGAGAAGGGCCTCAAAGACCCGGCCTATCTGAACTTTCTTGAAGAGTTACCCAGTGAGACCGAACGGGCCGAAGAATTGGCCCAGAGCAAAGGCGCCAGATTCGCTGAGAAAAAACAGCCTATTGAAAAGCTGGCCCGCTTTCTGGCCTACCGGGGCTTTTCACCACCAGTCTGCTGGAAAGTCGCCAAATCGTTTTTTAAGCACTAGAACTGAATACAGAATTTGATTTCTTTTGGGTGCACTTCGCAAAAGAAAAGATAGGCGCAGCCTGAATTTCCCCAGATAAGGTCGGCAGCCTCTTCGCTGTCGATCTGCAACAGCAGCGACATGGTATTCTGGCAGCGACTACAGGCCGGGGTAGCGTCGCCACTGATCCACTGTGGGTAGGGGCCCACCAGGGTGAAACCATGGCCATCAATCAGGGTATCGACCAGGTTCTCATAGGCTTCTTCAGGTTCTTCGGCTTCGTTGAAAAAAGACGTTATCTCTTTATCGAGTTTTTGAATGCCGTGCCAGTCGGGCAGACACTGAGTTTTTCTGAAAGATATATCGCAGGGCTGGGTTACCTGCTCATGGGTCTCACTGTTAAACTGCCATTTCTCAAGAGAGGGTTTGCGGTAGGTACGCACCTCAAAGGCACCATCAACATCGCTCAGGGGGTTGCACTCAAAACAATAGAAAAAAACCACCAGGTCATATTTCAGTTTCAAGTCAGTCTGGCTCAGGTCAAGCTGGCAGACAAAGTCAAGGGCCTCTTTGCAGTGCTCGCAAGTGGGCCATGTTTCACCCTGCTGCATGTAGGGTTGATCACCAAATGATGATTTGACTTCGGCAAGTTTTGAAGAATCATTTCTTGGCAGCAGTTTAAGATCGTACACATCACGCAGGTGGGTGGCAAGTTTTGCCGCTACATCAAAGGCCATATGCTTACAAATGAAGAAGTTGAACTGGCCGTAAAGCCAGTTAATAGAGAAGCATGGGCGGCCATTTAGCGGCCGCCCATGCGGTTTAAGGGGCATTTTCAAGGTTTGTGAGAGAGGCTTATTTTAAAAAGTTTCTCACCTCCTTCGGAGAGTGGAAGAAGTCTCCTTGTCTATTTAGTATAAAGACCCTTTAGCATAGAATTGTGTTCCCCTTTTTTTAAAAAATTTTCATTTTTTATTCTGGGAATATTACTTGACGCAAGCATTAATTTCGCCGCTTACTGAGAGAACCATGGTTGTTCTAAACATCGAACGCGCCGAGTATTTCTCACGGGGCGATACCCTGTTAAAGGGCTTTTTTGGTTTTTTTTACATTGGCATTCCGCACTTTTTCGGTTTATTAATCTTTGGCTTTGCCGGGGCCATTCTGCGTTTTCTTGCGTTCTGGGTTATACTGTTCACCGGCCAACATCCCCAGACCTGGTTTGAATATCAGGTTAAACTGTTAAACTGGATGATTCGACTGAAGGCCCACTGGTGGTTTAATTACCCTTTCTTTCTGGTGCCTACAGCACCGGCCTGGGGCCTCAGCGGTACCAGTGAAGCCGTTGATTTTGAAGTGCCCTACCCGGCTGAGCTGAGTAAGGGCAAGGCACTGCTCAAGGTTCTATTCGGATGGATCTACGTCGGCATTCCCCATGGGTTCTGTCTGATCTTTCGTGGTCTGGTTACCTCGATCTTTGGCCAGGTCGCCTGGTGGATTCTTCTCTTCACAGGTGAATATCCTGAGCAACTTTTCGATTTTAATGTAGGCACCATTCGCTGGCAGACCAGAGTTGAAATGTACCTCTATCATCTTACCGATGAATACCCACCCTTCAGTGGTAAATCTGATGAAGAGCTGGTGAACTGAAATGA
>CAZHLC010000175.1:0-7394 GCA_964532545.1 uncultured Leptospiraceae bacterium
AACCTTCTCATAAGAATACACCAACCCCTTAATGAGATGCAGGTGTGCGCCACTGACAAAAAAAACATAGAGGGCTATGAGATTTTTTACAGTACCCAGCAGGGGCAGAGAGATCTGCGAAACCGGGTCGAAAACCTCACTGATGCCGAAACCCATCTGTACCGAGAAAAACTCACCAGCCATCTGAAATGCGGCAAATAGAAACTGCAGACTTAACCCCACAAACAGACCAACAAAGGCCTGCTCAAGCAGCATGGTCAAATAGCGGTGCTGCATGAGTTTATAGAACTCAGGGGGCATGTCTACCACCGGGGTAACCAGTACCGTTACGAAAAAAGCCAGCCCCATGCGGTAGAAAAAGGCAAGGGCACCGCCACCAAAAAATGGGGCTACACTGAACATGGCCAGAAGACGTGCTAAAAGCAACACAAAGATCTGAAATTTGGCGGCAAAAACTTCCACTTTGGGTGTTAGAGTTTGGTGATAATCTCGAGCAACCCTCTGGTATAATCAACGAGTGTTTGAATCATCCAACCCAGAGAGACAATCAGGGCTACCACAATGGCAACCAGCTTGGGTACAAAGGTCAGGGTCTGCTCTTGAATACTCGTGGTTGTCTGAATAATCGAGATGATCAGACCTACAACCATACCAACGATCAGAACCGGCCCTGACAGTTTGGCCGTAACCCAGATGGTATCGCTTAACAGGGTTATAACGTCAGCTTCGGTCACTACCCACCGCCGCCATAACTTCGTACCAATTCGTAGGTCATTAATGACCAGCCATCAACCAGCACGAATAAAATGATTTTAAACGGTAGAGAAATCATCACCGGGGGCAGCATGATCATACCCATAGACATCAGGGTCGAGGCCACCACCATATCGATAATCAGAAAGGGAATAAAAAGATATATGCCTATAATAAATGCTTTTTTGATCTCAGTGAGCATGAAGGCCGGTACCAGCACTGAAAAAGAGACGTCATTGAAGTTTTTAGGCCGCTCAGCTTTGCTGAGTTTAATAAATAAGGCTACCTCTTTGATACCCTTGGTACCAATCTGGGTTACCATGAATCGCCGCAGGGGGTCAGAGGCCTTTTCAAAGAACTGTTTGGCCTGTATTTTACCATCTAGATAGGGGTTGAGTGCTTTGTTGTTAATCTCGCTGAGCGTAGGCGCCATAATAAAAAAAGTTAGAAAGAGAGCCAATGAGACCATGACCTGATTTGGCGGCATATTCTGCAGTGACAGCGCCCGCTTGGCAAAATCAAATACAATGATAATCTTAGTAAATGAGGTGAGCATGAGTATGATGGCCGGGGCCAGCGACAGCAGGGTAATCAGCAGTAAAACCTGCAGTGACAAGGCTACATCACGGGGGTTCTGTGCCTGGGTTACGTTAAAATCTATTTTGGGTATGGGTATCTGCTGGGCTAAAACAGGCTCGGCCAGCATAAAGACACCAAGGCCAAGTACTACTAGTTTCAGTTTAGACATTACCTATGTACCATCATCAGAGAACAACTCATTGTTTTTCAAAAATTCCCTGTTGGTACGCAGGTTTTCAAGTCTGGCCCGGCTTTCGTTTCTTACATTCTGCCAGCCCGGGTTTGTGTTCTGTGTTTGATCGGCAGAAAATGATTTCTGTGGGTTGAGCCAGCCCTGTACTTTATCTCTTACGGCCCGGCTCAGTTCACCCAGAAAATCGGGTTTACCTTTTTCGTTATCTTTATCGCATTCAAGTTTTATGCGGTCTACCTGGGTTTTTTCAGTTACTTCGGTGATCAGCTGTACCCCTGCATCTGAAACCCCCAGAAAAAGCAATTTGCTGTCAACTTCAACGATCTGAATAAACTTGCCCGGCATCAGAGGAAATTGATACAGCACCCTGAGCACGCTTGACTGCATTGCTGGTAGTGATCTTTTAAAGATAAAAAGCCGCCAGAGAGCCCAGAAGATGCCCAGCAGCACGGCCAAGACCAGGGCAGTTTTAATAACCTGCCAGGCCCATGAAGGTCTATCTTCTTCTTTTTTCGCTGTGGGGCTCTGGCCCGAGAGTTCTTGTTGCAAAAGCTTTTCAAACTCGCTGATTTGTTTCTGTTGTTGTTTGGGCGGCTTACTCTGGGTCGGCGTTTGGGCTGCTTGTTTCTGCTGGGCTGGGGGCTCAGCCTGGGTTTTGCTGGCCGGCTGGTTGGGCTGGGCCCAGAGTACAGAACCTAATAAAAAAGCACAGAGCAGAAAGCGCAGGTATGCCATGACGAATGTGACATAATAAGTTCATCATAAATTGACAAGTGTTTTTTAATCTTTAAAATCGCCCACCAAAACAACTTCGCGTTCAAGTGAAAAACCAAACTTTTGCTCTATTTTGGCTTCGATCAGTCTAATCAAGGTATAGACATCAGCAGCCTTACCCCCGCCATTATTTACAATAAAATTGCAGTGCTCTGCAGATATCTCTACCTGCCCCTGGCGAAAACCGCGCAGGCCCACTTCATCAATCAACTGCCAGGCCTTACGCTCACTTTTTTCTGGGGGGGGATTTTTAAATATAGAACCAGCCGAGCGTCGGTTTTTAGGCTGTGAACTGATACGGCGGGCTCGATAGTCTTCGATGCGTTCATGAATTACTTTTTCGTCTGCTTTCTGCAGGCTGAAGGTGGTACCATTCACCCAGCTCATGGGTCTGTTTTTAAAGCGGCTGCTGCGGTAGGTAAACTCGGCCTTTTCTGCAGTGTAGTGAACCAGACGCCCTTCTTCAATCACTTCGATGTCTGTAATTACGTCTTTAATTTCCCACCCATAACAGCCGGCATTTTGAATGATGGCACCGCCGAGCTGCCCCGGAATCGTGGTCAGAAACTCTAAACCAGCATAACCCAGCTTGCTCACCTGCTTGGCAAACCAGGGG
The DNA here is from genome assembly GCA_964532545.1 of uncultured Leptospiraceae bacterium. GTDB lineage: Bacteria > Spirochaetota > Leptospiria > Turneriellales > CAZHLC01 > CAZHLC01. The sequence goes on from CAZHLC010000175.1 coordinate 2,916, forward strand.
GCCCGCACATTGGCAGGAGCATAAACTTCGAGGCTCTGTTCGCTCTGGCTGCGAATCTGGTACTCTTCTTCATAATTGAGATAGATCACCAGACCCAAAAAACCAGTATCAGAAATCAGCAGGTTTGAGCCCCCACCCAGAAAAAAGAAGGGTAGGTTATGCTCTAAAATAATCTGCTGCAGGGTGCAAAATTGCTGTTCAGTTTCGGGTTTCACCAGCCCGGCCGCAGGCCCACCCAGCCTGAAAGAGGTGTATTTTTCAAGTGAAACCTCTTTCTCAAAGGGAATATTTGCCCTATCTAATGCCTTAAAAGCCCGCTTTAGCATCTGTTGATTGCTTCTTTTGGCGGCAAGTGCAGTCAACAGATAATTTCCTTGACCGCACAAATATACTGCTTGCCTAGCTCTATAGATGTATTTTACCGATCTTAAGCTCGCTGACGCTCTTCTGAAGGGGTTGGCAGAGCGGGGCTTTGAACAGCCCACCCCAATTCAAGAAAAAACCATTCCTTTAAGTCTAGAAAACAAAGACGTGATAGCCTGTGCTAAGACAGGTTCAGGCAAAACTCTGGCTTTTATGCTGCCCATCGCCCATAAGCTGATTTCAGCCATCGCAGAAGCTGAAGAAGCACAAGAAGGTAAGAGGCTGCCCAGTGCGCTGGTGCTGGCCCCCACCAGAGAGCTGGTACTGCAGATTGAAACAGAAATAAGCACTCTCATCAAAGACACCGAAATCAAATCGGTAGCGATCTTCGGGGGCGTTGACTATGACAAACAGCGTAAGGCGCTTTCTCAAGACCTTGATATCATTATCGCAACCCCTGGGCGTCTCATCGACTTTGTTAAACAGAAACAGGTTGATCTCTCGAAGGTCACCAACGCCGTACTTGATGAAGCCGACCGCATGCTCGACATGGGTTTCATTGACGATGTGAAGTTTATTCTGAGCAAAACGCCCGAAGAAAAACAGGTTTCATTGTTTTCGGCAACCCTTGATTATACCGCTTTTTACTCAGTTTATGAGCACATGCGCTACCCTGAAGAAGTGCTCATTAACCCTGAATTAATTGATCATAACAAAATAACCCAAGAGGTACTTCATCTTGGTCGCGACGAAAAGCTGGCCTACCTGGTGAAATATCTGCAGAGTACAGACGAAGACCCGGTGATTGTTTTTACAAATACCAAGAATTTTGTTGAGAGTATTGTAGATAATCTGCGCAACAATGAGATTGCAGCCCAGGGGCTGTCGTCGACTGTTTCGCAGAATAAACGTATTCGCATTCTCAATGACTTCAAACTGCGCAAGTTCAGAGTTATGGTGGCCACCGATGTGGCCAGCCGGGGCCTGCATATTGAAGACGTAGCTCTGGTGGTTAACTTTGACGTACCGCAAGACCCTGAGTCTTATGTGCACCGTATTGGTCGAACAGCCCGGGCTGGTAAAGATGGCCGCTCGCTCTGTTTCTGCTCAGAGATTGACTATAATCACCTTAGCGCTATTGAGAAGTATCTTGATTACAAACTTCCCGTAGTTCATGTTGAAGAAGAGCTGATCAAATCTCTTGATGAAGTGACTATCAAAGAACCTGCGGGTCGTCGCCCTGAACGGGGTGACCGTAGAGACCGACGAGACAGCCGTGATCGCCGAGACCGGGGCAACCGAGACAGAAATCGAGATCGAGATCGTGGTCGCCGGCCAGAACGTGAATCTAGAGAACGAGGGCGGGGTCGCGAGCGCAACCGTGATCGAGATCGAGGTGACCGTAAACGAGAGCACAAAGAAAAGGTTTTTGATGATGGTTTTGAAAAAACCATCAAATCAGATGTGCACATTGATGAAATTCCTGATTATCCCACCGCTGCTGGTAAAAACAAAAAGGGCCTGTGGGCCCGCATTAAGGGCATTTTCTCAGGCAAAAAAAAGGCGCCTGAACCAGTAGCACCTGAGCCAGAAGAGAAACCCCGCAAAAAACACCATAAGCGCAAGGGCGGGCATCACAATAAAGGCCAGAAGGGTCACAACAACCGCCAGCATCGGGGCAAAAAGCCACGCAATAACCGGGGCCCACGCAAACCGCGGCAAAATAAGCCGCAGTAATACTTCAAACTTGAAATTACAGGTGTAGAGGGGGGCTTACTGTGCCCTCAGGCATGCACAAGGGCGTCTTTGACGGTTTTGAAGATCTTCAACAATGAGTCTGAGCGGGTTATTTTCAGAACCATGCTGATGGTACTATTTACACCAGTAATGTAGAAATTGCCTTCATAGCCTTTAATGGTGTTGTTCATTCTGAAGATGGCCCCCATGGCTGAAGAGTCAAGGTAGCTCACCTTAGCCAGATCTAAAACGATGGTCTTGGGTTTTTCGGTTAAAATAGGCTCAAGGGCAGCCTCTAATTCAGGAATATTGTACATATTCACCTGTGAGCCTACAATATAAATGACTACGGCCTTGTCATGATTCTCTATTTTTAACAGATCACTCATAAATAATTCGTCGGTATACAGGTTGTTATGCTGAAGCATGCTTCATGTGTAAAGTAGAAATAGGCAGCTCTTTTAACAATACCTGTCTTTTTGTTTCAGCATATACAAAACTCAAAGCCATCTAAATCAGCAAAAAAAATTGCCATTTTCTCTCAATATAAATAAATTAGCAGAGTGAGATATAGAGTGCTAGCAAATAGCAAAAGAGAGTAGCAATATGGATATGAACAAATTTACCATGAAAACACAACAGGCCAGCATGCGGGCCCAACAATTGGCCCATGAGTTTAAGCATGTTGAGCTACTGCCAGAACACGTTATGCTGGCAGTTTTTGAAGAAAACGAGGGGCTGCCTTATCAAATAGCCTCTCAGCTAACCGGCGTTGGGGCGGTTGAGGGGGTTTTTCGCGACCATTTGGCCAAGATACCCGCAGTGCTGGGTGACGCCAACTATGGTGAGCGGGGCTCAGCAGATTTAAATCGTTTATTTCAAGCAGCCATTCAAGAAGGCTCGTGCCTGGGCGATGAATACCTGTCACTTGAACACCTGTTACTGGCCTATGTTAAGGGTAGCTATTCTGCGACGCCGGCGCTCAGGGCTGCTGGCCTTGATGAAAAAACGATCGCCCCGATATTGCTGAATGTGCGAAAGGGGCAAACTGTGCAAGATGATAATCCTGAATCGAAGTACGAAGTGTTAAAAAAGTACGGCCGCAATTTGAATGAGCTGGCCACCCAGGGCAAACTCGACCCGGTAATTGGCCGTGATGAAGAAATCAGAAGGTGTGTGCAGATACTGAGCCGACGCACCAAGAATAACCCGGTATTAATAGGTGAGCCAGGTGTAGGCAAAACCGCCATTGCCGAGGGTCTCGCTGGTCGCATCGTTGACGGTGATGTACCCGACGCTATTAAAAATAAAGAGATTATTGCCCTCGACCTTGGGGCCCTGATTGCGGGTGCCAAATACCGGGGCGAATTTGAAGAGCGCCTCAAAGCTGTACTCAATGAGATATCTTCTGATGAAAGATATATTCTGTTTATTGATGAGTTTCACACGGTGGTGGGCGCCGGGGCCTCAGAAGGTTCTCTAGATGCCGCCAACATATTAAAACCCATGCTGGCCAGGGGTGAGCTGCATTTGATTGCAGCTACCACCCTGAAAGAATACCAGAAGTATGTTGAAAAAGACGCGGCCCTAGAACGGCGCTTTCAGCCCATCTTTGTACAAGAGCCCAGTGTTGAAGATGCGGTAACAATTCTGCGTGGCCTTAAAGATAAATACGAAGTACACCACGGAATTCGTATCAGTGATGCGGCTATTATCTCAGCGGTAACTCTGTCTGATCGTTACATCAGCGATCGTTTTCTGCCCGATAAGGCCATTGACCTGGTTGATGAGGCCGCCTCTAAGTTGCGTATTGAGATGGGCTCACTGCCGGCCGAGATGGATGATTACTACCGCCGCATACGTTCTCTTGAGATCGAAGAAGCGGCTCTCAAACGTGAAAAAGACAAGGCATCTAAAAGCCGCCTTGAAACAGTAAAAAAAGAGCTGGCCGAGACCCGCGAGCACTTTAACAGCATGAAGGTGAAACTTGATGAAGAAAAGGGCGCCATAGGCCAGCTGGGCGAAATTAAAAAACAGATAGATGCCCTGCGTATAGAAGAGAACAATTTAGAGAGAGCAGGTGAACTTGAGAAGGTCGCCCAGCTTCGCTATGGTAAGATTCCTGAGCTTGAAAAGCAGCTCGACGAGCTGCAACAGAATCTGAAAACCCGCGAACAGGCCAGTCGCCTGTTGAAAGAAGAAATCTCTGAAGAAGAAATCGCCCAGATCGTCTCACGGTGGACGGGTATACCGGTCAGCAAGATGCTACAGGGTGAAAAAGAAAAGCTTTTACACATAGAAGATGCCCTGCGCAGGCGTGTAGTGGGCCAAGATGAAGCCCTCAGTGCTCTGGCTAAGGCCATTCGGCGTAACCGTGCC
>CAZHLC010000176.1:0-7384 GCA_964532545.1 uncultured Leptospiraceae bacterium
TCTTACCGGTGGGTCGCACCACTACTATGGGCTGCCCTATGGTCATAAGATGGTTAAATACCATAAAAACCGAACTTTCAACCGCTACCTCAACACCCTGAGAGCCACAGATAATTTTGTAAAAGGTTTGATTGATCAGTATAAAAAGCTGGGGCTCTACGATAATACTGTTTTTGTAATTCTGGGTGATCATGGTGAAGCCTTTGGCGAACACGGTGTAACTGGCCATAACCTGATTAATTATGAAGAGGCGTTGCACATTCCTTTTATTATTCATCACCCCCGCCGCTTCAGAAAGGGTTTTCGCCTGAGCAATCATGTACAGCAGCATGATCTACTGCCAACTGTAATTGATATGATGGGCTTTGAAATTCAGAATAACTCATACCGAGGCGTGAATATGCTGACACCCCAGCCCGACCGGGTGCTCTACGGTTCTTGCTGGCATGAAAACGAATGTATTACGGCTATCAACCGCAACATCAAGTTGCTACATCACTTTAATAAAAAACCAGATGAAGCCTATAATATGCAGACAGACCCTGATGAAACAAAAAACATCATCAATACAGTGGTAGAGCGCCAAAAGAAACTTGAAGAGGCCCTCAGCTGGTACCGCAATATGATGGCCTACTATGGCAACTACAAGCGCACCCGCGGCAAAAAGTGAGCCTGCAGAAAATCGCCAACCTTGAAACCCTGCTGGTTGCCGGCGAGAAAAATGCCCCAACCATCATTCTATTTCACGGCTATGGCGCCAATGCCCATGACCTCTTTGGCCTGCATCAGGCTTTTCAGCTGCCCCGGGCGTTGAACTGGGTCTTTCCTAATGCGCCTATTGACCTGGGTATGCAGAGCCGGGCCTGGTTTCACATCGATACGGCAGCCCTTGAGGCGGCCATGGCTACAGGTTCGCACCGCGACCTTACCAATGCCAACCCCGATGGGCTGGCCGAAAGTGAAGGGCTGGCGAAAAAATTCATAGCCGCCCTGGGCTTGAACCCCGCTAAAACCATCATCGGTGGCTTCAGTCAGGGGGCCATGCTGGCCACAGAGATTACTCTGCTCAGCCAAGAGAATTTCGCAGCCCTTTGTATTCTGTCGGGCACCCTGTTAAAGCAGCAAACCTGGCGGCAGCTTGCCAATAACAAGGCTGGCCTGCCCTTTTTTCAGAGCCATGGCCGCTACGACCCACTATTATCTTTTAGTGATGCCGAAAAGCTCTACAACCTGCTGAATGAAGCCGGTCTTAGCGGCGAATTTCTGCCCTTCGATGGTATGCATGAGATACCAATGAATGTCATTGCTGCGCTGAACAAATTTCTACTCAGCCGCGAGGCGACCCTGTAAAAAGGGTCTGCTCATTGCAGCTGTAAAGAGTGCCCGGGCCCCCATAAAAACCATCATACTCAACCACAGATAATCATTTGAGCCCAGACTTCTGGCATGCCAGGCAAGAGGAAAAAACACCACAGTACTCAGTAACATGGTATTACGTAGAATGTTACCCCGGCTTAAACCGAGAAAAAAGCCATCAAAGATAAAAGCAACAGAGCCCAGCAGTAAGGTAGGAACCAGCCACCAGGCATACTGTTTTAGTTCAACAATCAGGTGCCCGTGATGGGTGAATAGTGACAGAAAAAAGTCAGGCCAACCCATCAATAAAACGAGAAAAACCAGGGCATACGCCAAACCTGCCAGCAGAGCGATGAAGGTGAGATATTTCAGGCGCCGCCCATCGCCCTGGCCATAGAAAACACCAACCAGAGATTCGACGGCAAAAGATGCCCCATCAATTAAAAAGGCGGCAAAAACCATCAGGTTGCGCAGAATCGAATTCACCGCAAGAATGGTGACCCCCAGGGCTGAACTGTAATTGGTAAAAACAGAGAAACTGAAAACCAGGCAGACGGTGCGCAGCAGAATATCGCTATTTAATCTGAACAGTTTGCGCCACTTTGGGGCAGCAAAAAACTGCTTAGTCGTGAGGCCTGGCCGCTCTTTAATACAAAGATAAATCACAATACCCACAGCCAGCATGGCATATTGGCTCAGCATGGTAGCCAGACCCGCCCCCCGGGCTGCCATCTGCAGCTTTATAATAAAGATGTAGTTGAAAAGCACATTGGTAAGGTTTGCACTCAGGGTCATCAACAGCGCCTTACCACTTTCTTCACGCCCCAGATACCAGCCAATCAGCGCAAAGTTCACCAGAGCTGCCGGTGCACCCCAGATACGTATGAAGTAATAATCTCGACCGGCTTCTTTGACCGCCTCGGTTCCGCTGAGAATTTCAAAACCGCCCAGAGCAAGGGGAACCTGTAACCCTAGAATCACCACAGCAATGACCAGTGAGACCAGCACTGGCCGCGCCAGGTTCTGAAAGGTCTCAGCTAAATCATTATTGCCGCGGGCCTGGGCGGTGAGACCGGTGGTGGCCATGCGCAAGAAGCCAAACGTCCAGTAAATGTAGTCGAAGATGATTGAGGCCAGTGACACCCCGGCCAGATAAGAAACATCTTCAAGATGCCCCAGCATAGCGGTGTCGACCAGCCCCGCAAGAGGAACAGTCAGATTGGCCGCTATGTTTAACAGGCTGAGCCTGAAAAAGCGGCGAACCAGTTCATTCATGTTTTGCGTCGTAAAACAGCACCCGCTTACCTTCTTTCATCTTGGTAATATAGATGCGCACATCATTTTTACCATCACGAAGGCTGTCTGGCGGCAGCAGCATTGAAACCAATCCATGATTCTGCTCGGTTTCGGGCAGAATGGTTTCGCCCACAGCCGCAATCTTGCCGTTCACAGAAACTGCCAGATCAAGGGGGTGAAACTTATATGAGCTGAAGACGCGCCCACGCACATGCAGGGGAATAAAATCTGAATCTCTGTCTACGTTATCAAACACCTGCCATTCAATTCGTTCGATGCTGCTTCGCTTCAGGGGTCTCAAATCAAACTCATTTACATTTCGTTTGAGCAACTGCTGGTTTGGCCCCAGTCTGAAGAGCTGGTTCGTGCCGGTGCGTGACCCAAAAAGCGAAATCTTCTGGCGTAAGGCCTGATACCGCTGCCTGAATGCCGGGCTGAAATAAAACAGACCCAGTTGATCAATAGTGTAAAACGAATAGGTTCTTTTCTGCCGGCTGCGGCCCGGCTTGAAGGGTACCCTGCCATCAACTTTCCAGGGTATGGGGGCATCTAAGGCCCAGGCGATGCCAGGCAAGAGGTCAATGGTTTCAACACTGTGGTCATGAACCACCCCCCTTCTCTGACCCGGTGTCTTCATCATAAAGGGAACAAGATTGATATGAGCCCCCGAGGCATATGAGAGCCTGCGTCGATGCGAGTTGATCTGAAAATTTGCACCGTGATCAGCTACCAGCACCACCACACTATTGTCATATAAATTCGTTTCTTTGAGCTTCTCGATGAGCTTTCCCAGAATTTTATCAAGATAGCCCACCTGCAGCAGGTGACGCTGCCAGGCCTGGGCTACCGCAAAACGGCTCGATTGCCAGTAGGCCTTGCCAAAAAGGCCGGGCACCTTCTGAGCATCTGTTGAATAGGTTCTACCATCGGGCAGATACTTGAAGGGAATATGGGGAAACAGCACATGCATAAAGAAAAATGTGGGTTTTTCTGGCTCATAGAGGGCATCAACAAAGTTGATTAACTCTTCACTCTGGTCGACTTTGTTCAGCTCTTTGCGCACATGTACACGCAGGTCATTGCCCTTTATAGCCTTGCGGGGGGCCCGGTCTTTCTGGGTAAAAAATGCCCAGTCGCTTTTAATATCAGGCAGACTCTCTGCAATCGAGGCCGGCAGAATAATATGCAGATATACCATTACGCTGTCAGAGAGCATGGTCATAATTCGCCGCCCGAAAGAGCCAGCCCCGAGGCCCAATGGATCATTCTTAACAGGCGATAATCTGGTGATAGGCTCGTGTGAATGAATCAGATAATCATTTTTCAGCCAGCTGAACAGGTTACGGGGGTATTGAGACAGGGTTGGCAGCTTATATTCATATTTAGACAGTGAGGGATACTGCCCGGTTAACATGGCCGGTATGGCTGTTATGGTATAATCAGAAACCGTGGTGGCGTTACGAAACCAGTTTGATTTTTTTGCAAAGGCAGCAAAGTTAGGGTATCTGACAGAGTCAATTTCTGAGCGCTCATCAAGCAGCGAGATCAAAGGCAACTCATCGAATACCACCATCACAATATGAGGGCGATTGCGTGCTTCAAGCTTTATATCAGCAACTTCGGTTATCTTATCACCGGCCATCACAGACTGAACCGGGGCTTTCAGAAAAAACATCGCAGGAAAAACCAGTATCGCGGGGCTCAGATAGAGCAGAAACTGATCAGTAAATTTGAATCTGAAATAGAGATAGGTCAGCCCTGCCCCACCCAGAACGGCCAGCACAAAGATTAAACCAGCATTACCCATGATATTTCTCAGCAGGGGCAGTAACACCAATGTCAGCAGAAGAAATATAATGGCAGCCTGTACATGGTAGAAATAGTTATTAAAACGGTAATAGACAAGGGCTTGAACAGCTGAGAAAACCAGCGGCACAGCCAGTACCACCAATATAACAAATACAATCACATCAGCTGCTTCAGCCCGTTTAATTAGAAAAAATTCGGGCGAGCGGGCCAGTAAATCAAGCAACGGCGCAGCCATGGCAAGGCTGGCCAGTAAAAAAATATGAATAATGGCGCGGGTTAAACCTGGTTGGTTTTCTGAATTAAACATCGAAAGGCAAGGTGACAAAAAAACTCTCTGCTTTGCTGCATAAAGAAAAAAACCTGTGAATATTCTTGTTTTCTTGTGTGCTTTTCTTCTTTCAGCCTATGGTACGTTTCTTTCTTTTATTTATTCTTGTTGCAGGCTCGTTAAGTGCGGCCTTTAAACCCTTCTTTTATACAAGGGTACCCCGGGCGAAACGCATTGTAAACGTCGTGCAATCATTCAATGCAAAGCTGAACTCAGCCGAAAACTCACGCGACGCATATGAGTTTTTACAGAACATGCTGGCTCAGAAAGCACTACATCTGGGCATTTCACAGACTGTTGATCTTGAAAAAAACATAAATCTGGTTTTTGCAATCAACGAAGACCTGCACAGAATTGTTTTAAAGAAGACCCTCGACCGGGTTGAGTTTCACGATATGATACGGTTTGGGCTGCAGGTGCCGGTAAGAAACCGTCGCAGATTCGAAGAACTTATTGCAGCTAATGCAACGAAAGTAGCCCAGGGTTACCAGCTTGAACAAGGCATCTATCTGCGCATGCAGGGTGAGCAGGCTATCATTTTCAATGGTAAAGATCCACTTGATATCAATGCTGCCATGGCGGCCATTGATAATAAGGTGCCTTCAAGGCCGATGCCTGAAAACCTGCTGAACTATAAAATTGACTTTCCCCTGCTTGAGAAGCTCTGGGGTAAAGATATCACTCAGTTTGCCTACCTGCTGAAGAAAAAACAACCAGAAAAACCCTCGAAAAAAGACCCCTTCGCCAACCGCTTCACCAATAACAGCTGGGTGGTGTTCTATATATGGGAACTTTACACCAAATTTTATCTGCAGTCGTATCAATTCAACCCTACCCCCCAGACCGGTTATATTCAGTTTGAAGAGAAAAATAATGAACTGGCATTTAATTTTAAACTCTTTGGCGATCTGGGTAACCGCCCCTTTTTAAAACTTTTTAATGCAAGGCGGGCCATCTCAATGCGTAATTATCTGCAGCAGGGTCAGGTTGATCTTTCGTTAAAGAATCCCATGTTTTATTTTTCAATGCCGGTGCCGATGAAAGACTTTATCGCCACCATGAGTAACTATAATGGCACTGATATCTTTCTGGTTCGAGATGTTTACGAGGCACTGTTTATTGTTACTGACTTTATACTGTTAGAAGATTCAAAAAATCTCTTCTGGAAGAACTTCAACGGTAATATCGATGTATATGTGTACAACCAGCAGAGTAAGCTTAACTATGCAGTGGTGATTGATATTGAAAAGCATCACAACCTTGAAGTTTACTTTGATAAACTGCTGCGGCGCTTTAACAGCTTTGAAAACAACCTCAAAGCCAAAAAGATCGAGAACCAGCTTTATGAGCTTACCGTTGATAAAAAGACCAGCTATCTTCTGCTGCAAAACAAGGTTATGGCCATCGCCAATGACCGTAAGGTGATTGATGAACTGGTCAAACAGAAACCGCGTTCTGATTTTGTGCGTGTCAGCCGCCATGCTGGCAATATTGAACAGAATCTTCCCGTAGTATTGAAACTCAATCTTGCCGATGAGCAGATTCAGAAGTTTTTTGGCAGCCAGCCGGGGGGGCAGACCGTTCAGAAGATAAAAAACGTCTTTTTCAAGCTTGAAAACCAGACAAGTAAAGAAATCAGCGGGCGACTCAGTTTTGGTTTTTAATTGCCGATACGCTGAGTTTTTTCGATATTCTGATATCAAATTTAAGAGGTAAAAAATGGCTCAAACAGCACTGAAAGGTAATCCCGTTCAAACTAATGCAGACCTTCCGACCGAGGGCTCTCAGGCAAAAGATTTCACTCTGATAGCGCAAGATCTGAGTGAAGCCAATCTTGAAAAATACAGCGGCAAAAAGAAGATTTTTAATATTGTGCCCAGTCTCGACACTCCAGTATGTGCGACATCAACCCGCAAATTCAACGAGAAAGCTGGTTCAATAGATAACACAGTTGTGCTGGTTGTATCAAAAGACCTTCCTTTTGCCATGAAGCGCTTCTGCGCAACAGAGGGTATCGAGAATGTTGAGGCGCTCTCAGACTTCAGAGGTACCTTTGCCATAGATTATGGTGTAGAGATGATTGATGGCCCCCTCAAGGGTCTAACCGCCCGTGCTATTGTGGTTTTAGATGAAAGCGATAAGGTAGTTCACACTGAGCTGGTTGCTGACATCACTCAAGAACCTGACTACGAAAAAGCTCTGGGCGCCGTCAGCTAACCGTCTTCACTGAGACAGGGGTCACCAATCTTGGCCCCGCAATATTCACACTCAACTGGTGAATCAATACCGTCTTGCAGGGTTGCCAGCCTGGCGACCCCGCCGCAAGATGGCTGTAAAGGCTTCTTTTTGATCAATAGCCCCACGGCCAGCAAGACCATAACGAAACTCATAGCGCCGAATGTAACGAAGAACATTGCCATATTAATACTATAACTGTTTTTTCAGAGTTTGGCTGGTTTTTTCAACCACATGGTCACCTTCATAAATCAGAAACAGGGCAGCAATCTGATTCTTCTCTGCCCAAATCAGGCCCTTCTCTGGGCCCATGGCCATAAGTGCCGTGGCATAGCCATCGGCCAGCATGCATGAGCTGTG
>CAZHLC010000177.1:0-7359 GCA_964532545.1 uncultured Leptospiraceae bacterium
GCGACCAGAGAGTTTAGGTTTGGCCTTGCCAGTATTGGCGAGGCGCTGGTGCTTTTCAGGATCCCAATATAATTTTTTGCGAGAGCTACTGCCCTTCAGAAGTTTTTTTTTACGGGTCTTGAGACCATCTTCCCAGTCTTCAAGGGGCAGGTCTTGAAAGATACGTTGCCACAGGTTCTGGCCCCACTCTTGGTCTTTGCGGGTAGGCAGTGATGAAAGGTAGTGCACATCAATACCAGACTTCAGCACCTGGCGCAGGGTGAAGTCTTTGTTTTCGCCCAGCCAGCGGTGAATGTGAGCGAGCCAGCGCAGCATGTTTTCTTCACGAAAGTGAATCTGTTCGGCCAGGCTCTGGCCAATCTTTTTGTTAATGGCGGCATCTTCAATCATGCTGTGAAAAAGTAGCATCTTGCCCAGCAGCTCATTACCATCTTTGGCTACAACTTCATGCAGGTCGGTATTCTGGTTCTGGGGTACAGCCTCAGACTCACCAAAGAGGTGGGCCCACAGAATGGCCCCAGACTCTTCAAGCTCGTCGCGGCTAGACACCAGCGGAACGTGATAGTTAAAAAAGCGGTTACGAAAGGCTCGAGAAATGGTGCCCTGATTGCGTGAACGACGCACCCGCTTAATGGCAATCACCCGGGCGTCGCCTGTGCGCGAAATAGCCCGCTCGCCTTCGGCCTCGGGGGGCAGGCTCAGAGTTGCCGCATGGTCAAGCAGCATGTTCAGCTTTTCAATAAGTTCGCTGCCAGCCGCCTCGATATTGTCGAGAATGATCCATTCTTGGTTTCTCAGGGCCTGCACCAGGGGGCCATCAACCCAGCGTACCATGGTATCGCTTGAATCAGATGAAACCGGGCGCAGTGCGCCGATGATTTCAGAAGTGTGCATGCCTTTGGCGAGATGAATCCACCGTATTTTTTTACCTTCAAGGTTGGCCAGCTCGACCACCATTTCACCAATACGCACAGCATCTTCGCCTTCAAGCAGCAGGTTCTCGTTGCTATCAAGGCTCAGCTTAACGTTTTCAAGTACCCGTAAACGATTCTGGGTCAGGGGCAGGGGGTCTAGGCTTTTGCGCTCATTGCGCTCAAATAGATTTATTTTATCTTTATCTATAATGGTAGGGGGCACTTCATGAAAACTGCGATAGCGTTCATTCAGCTCGCCTTCAGAGTATGAAAACATTTCAGCCACAATCTTCAGGGCGGCCTCGCGGTCTTTTTTCAGACGAAATACATCAACATAGAATGCAAACAGGGCAAAGAGAAATTCTTCGCTCTCATCAGAAAGCTTTTTGGTATCAGCAAGACGGGCCCAGAAGCGCTGGGCGGTGCGAATATTCAGGTGGTAATGTTCAAGATCGTCTTTGGCTATTTCAGAGTTCCAGATTGCAAGTTCAATCTGGCGTTGCAGTTTCACTACTTTTTCAGTGAGATCTTTGGGGGCAAAAGAAAACAGCCCCTGCATAATCTCGACTTCTTCATGCAATGGGTAACTTTCGAGGTGAACTGTGGTAAAAAGACGGCTGATACTTTCGGGTAGAACCTTGCGGCCTTCGAAGCCACGGGCCGGGTTCTGGGTGGCGATAAATCGAAAGCGCTCATGGGCGATCAGCTCGGTGCCATCTTTCTCTAACAGATTAAGGCTGCGGTTTTCAAAAACACTGATGAAACGTTTGAGAATCTCGGGTGAAGCCAGGTTCATCTCATCGGCCACAAAGGTATAGCCATGCTTCATGGCCTGCACCAGGGGGCCATCTTGCCAGTGAAAACCATCGGGCAGAATTCTAAACGAGCCAACCAGGTCTTCAGGCAGGGTGTCTTGATTAAAGCTGAAACGAATGGTGGGCAGATTACGCAGATTATTGATATAGTAGACCAGAGCGTTTTTGCCGATGCCGGCATCGCCAACGAGCAGAACATTACGACCCTCGTAAATGGGGTAAAGTAACCTTTCGAGATTCTCTTCGGTGGTTTTTGTAAGAACAAGACTCTGGTCAAAGACTAGAGATTGTTCATCAGCCTCGATGCTCTCAGATTCAAGATTAAAGTGACCAATTTGGGCACCAGATTTTGCTTTAGTAGACAGACCGTTCTGCATGTTCGGATGAAGGCCCTTTTTGATTCATTGGGTCAAGGTTAAATTACGTAGATTTTGGCACGACAACATTATAATGGCGATATTAGCCATGAAACGCCCCCTTTTTGTTTACTGTAGGGGCCCTATTGGCTAAATTAAGGCAAAATGTTCGCATATCTGAAAAAGAATGTTTTTGAACCCCTGGCAAACCCCAAGGTGGCTGAAAAAGTTGCTTTGAACCAGCAGCGCTGGCAGAGCCTGCCTGAAAGGCTACAGGTCTTTGAACAATCACTGGGGGTATCACATACCATGTGTGGCGCTACCCACAGTGTAATGGAAAAATGCAATTTTGCCTGCAGTAGCTGTTATCTCAGCGATAATGCCAACTGGGCCCAGCCCCTCGAATTTGCAGAGGTGAAAGAACAACTTGATACCCTGCGCCAGCATCTGGGCCCCATGGGTAAGGCACAGATTACTTCGGGCGAAGTCACTCTCTTGCCGGTTGAGAAGTTGGGGCGTATTGTCACTTATGCTAGAGACATTGGTCTCGACCCCATGGTGATGAGTAATGGGGAACGTTTTCTGCATAAACCCGACTATCTGCCCAGGCTGGTAAGAGACTTCGGTCTTGAGAAAGTCTCAATTCACGTTGATAATACCCAGAAGGGTCGTCGGGGTATGAAGGCTGGGGCACCCGAAGCAGGCAATAATGCGCTGCGCAGTCGCTTTGCTGAGCTGATCAGGCAGACGCGCAAAGCTACTGGCCAGACTCTGCATGCGGCCCTGACCTTTACCATGACCGGTGATAACGCCCAGAGCCTGCCCCAGGTTCTGAGCTGGTGGCTGCAGAATACCGATGCTTTTCGTCTGATCAGTTTACAACCGGCCGCTGAAGTAGGCCGCACTCAAGATACTCGCGTTCAACTTTCAATGCAAGAGGTCTGGTCTCAGGTTTGTGAGGCGATCGGCCAGCCTTTAAATGACCGGCAAATGTACTGGGGCCACCCTGAATGCTCAATTGTCTGCAGTATGTTCACCGTGCAATACGGTAAGAACATCAAGATTGTTGAGTCAGCCCGCCGCAATAGAAAATACGATCTCTGGGTGTTTCGCCGGGCTGATCAACTCTTTGGCGATTACGTGGCCGAAGGCTCTTTGCTGCAACATGCTGCCCGTATTTTTTCATTGTTGATTCGTAACCCGCTCTTTTTACTACAAAGCCCTTTTTACCTGATTTATCGCCTCTGGGGAATTAAACGCTGGTTACCGCGATTTCTCTGGGCACTAATATCCCTTAAAAAAATCAGGGTAAAACCAGCGGCCATTGTGATTCACAAATTTATGAGCAGTCATGAGTTAGGCACTGAGCTTGGCAAAGAGCGGCTGGCTGCCTGTGCGTTTAAAGTTCCCCATAACGGTGAAATGGTTTCTATGTGCGAATTTAATGGCACAGATATGCGAAAAAAACAGGTTGATAACCTGGTTTCACGTTATCGAAAGACCGCATAAAGTTCGTCTAAATCTTGTAATGAAGCGCCTTTTATCGCTAATACTGTTGTTTTTCACCTCTTTTTCAGGGGCTGAAGAGCTGAAAACCGATCTTGCAGGTGAAACACTGCAGACGACCATGCTGCGTCGCCAGCCAACCCTCGCAGGGCGCACCCGCTCGGGGCGGGTTAACAAAATGAAGACTCTACAAAAGGGCCAACGGGTCAGTATACACACATTCTCACCTTTTCTACAGACCATTAAAAACAAACGCGGCCCCTGGGTGGGGGTCGAATACCAGGGGCTCAAGGGCTGGATCTTCTATGCTGATTTGTTAATCTGGCCCGAAGGTGGTGAGGTAGAGGCCGAGATTAACCTGGGGGCGCTTACCCGGTCGAAAATGAATGGCTACCAGAACTGTTTGAAGCTGGTAGGCGAGGTTGAAGGTTCATTGCAGCTCTCAAAGAAACGTTCGTTTGTACAGGTTGAACGTAAACCCTTCTATCGCCAGGGTATGCCCTGCTTAGAAGATAACCAGACCATTATTGAAACCATTCGCAGCGGAACCTACCGTCGGCAAAACAACCGGCTGATTCTGCGTTACAGAACCCAGGTTGAGAATATTAAGTATTCTGACAGCTGTCGCAGATCAGATCAGCAACGCAAGAAGCCCGTCGAGCTTACCATTAGCTTTGCACCCTTTAAGTGCAACGGTAAGAATGGGCTGATTGGCCAGGGGGTAGCCAACCCACTGGTTTTTATTGAACCCTGATTATTTACCCAGAATCTCTTCAGGGGTGCCCCAGCGCTGGGCAATCACGTCTTGAATCTGCTCTAGTTTGCGCCTCGCAAAGTACTTCAAGACCCGCTCATCGTGGCCGCCTGTTTTATTAACGCGAAAAGCTGTGATGATTTTTCCCCCCGAGAAGACAAACATGGCGGTGTCTTCTTTACGGTAATAGACATCGTTGACTTTATCTGCGTATTCATAGGCCAGATGAAAGTGCTGGTTGTCGCCTACCCGGGCGGCTACCTTGCCGGCCTGCTCTTCGATATAATCTGCAAATAATACGGTTTTCTTTTCGAGATATGTAAAGATCAGCTCTTCGGTCTCAACCAATGTATCACCTGAGAGTTTACGGTCGTTGATTAAATCGAGCAGGCAGCCCATGGGTTCTTTGCCCAGGTTCTGCAGCCGCTTTTCGGTGAGGGGCTCTTCATCGAAACTCAGAATAGTAATATCATCTGCCTTAAGAAAAGCCTCGCGACCAAACTGGGCTGCTTCATGCCAGTGATGTTCAAAGTCTGCAAATTCAAGGGCATGTTTGATAAAGTGTGAAACGCCCCCATGGGTAGGCACCTCGTCTACTTCGTTGGCGATAGTTTTGTCGCCGATTTTTACTTTAACCCGGCTTGATGAAAAAGAGTCATCGTCGTATGGCGCTAATGCAAATTTCATCTAGCGCTTCTTTCTTTTAAAAAAACAGAATGTACAGAATTTTCGAAAAAGGTAATACTACCCAATATGAACCTGCAAGACTACTTTGCAGCCCAGTGGCGGGCCTACTGCAAATTGAGCCCCGATGCCGGCCGCATTGTTGCCCTGTTATCAGAACAAAACACCATTGTGAATGATCACATTGCCCTGCGCACCTTTGATCGAGACGGGGTAAACATCTATCAGCTGGCAGAACCTTTTTTAGACTGGGGATATTCACAGGCCGGTGAATATGATTTTACCGAGAAGAAACTCAAGGCTCTGCATCTCGAACAGCCCGGCCGGCCTCGCATCTTCATTAGCCAGATTCTGACCCAGCAATTCTCTACTGATTTCAATAGAACAATAGACCGAATTATGTCTCATATTGCTGAAAAGGCCCATGAACAAAGTGATTTCACCGTTTCTGGGCGCAATTGGCCCATTGATTACGTTACTTACCAGCAATTGTTAAGAGAGTCTGAATATGCGGCCTGGCTGTATGTCTTCGGTTTTATAGCTAACCATTTCACAATCAGTGTCAATCATCTTGATCAATTTTCGCAACTTGCTGAGCTGAACGCTTTTCTAAAAGCAAAAGGTTTTGAATTGAATACCAGCGGCGGTGAAATAAAGGGCAGCCCTGCCGAATACCTTGAACAATCATCGACCATGGCCAGTCGGGTTGAGGTGGCATTTGAAGATGGCAAAAAGCAGATCGGTGGATGTTACTATGAATTTGCCAAAAGGTACACCCTGCCTAATGGTGATTCAGCGGCTTCATAGCTAAATCGGCAGACAAGATATTTGAGAGCACCGATACTTAGAGCTAAGCAGCAACCCCAAAGATCATAATTTGTTCAGATTTGCCTTTGACCTGAATATTACCAAGGCTTTCGCAGTCATTACTGAGCTCATCTGATAGCTGTTCGAAAACCGTTTCTGATAAGACGATATTCTTTTTTAATTGTTTTGTGGCACTCTCAAGCCGGGCAGCTGTGTTAACGGTGTCGCCGATTACAGTAAACTGTTTGCGGTCTTTACTGCCGATAGTGCCTTCAAGAACTTCGCCATAGTGCAGCCCAACACCATTTTGAAAAACGGGCAGCCCCTGAGCCTGCCATCTTTTGTTCAGTTCAGCCAGTTCTTTGCGCATGTCAAGTGCGGCCTTGAAGGCAGAATCACAGGGTTTTTCAAGACCTAATAACCCCCCGAACACGGCCATGATGGCATCGCCAATAAACTTGTCAACGGTGCCGCCATGTTTCATTATACAATTGACCATTTTATCAAAATACTCGTTGAGTTGCTGAACAATCTGTTCAGGATCTTTGCCTTCGCTATACGTAGAGAAAGAACGGATGTCAGAGAATAGCACAATGACATGTTTTCTTTCACCAATGATATCTTTCTTTTCGCTGATGATTTTATCTTTAACCTCGGTGCTCACAAATTGACCAAACAGATTATCAATGGTCTGTTTTTCTTGCTGTTCATTGAGCATTTTCTGCATAAGGCTCTTAGAATTTTCAGAGAGCACCGCAACTACAGGCCCGGCAGCTACGATCATCAGGGCTCTGAAAAAGTAGATCTCAGGACTCACCAGATCTTGAGTTACCAGCTCATCTGCTGCTCTGATGGTCTCGAGGTGAGGTTTTGCCAATAAATAAAAAAAGAAGTACTGGGCCCCGGCCATAATTCCTGTAATGATTGAAAGACGGCCGTTGAATAGAAAACCACTGAGAAATACTGTAAAAAAGAATAGTAGCACCGGTGGACCATTAAGGTAAGTGGCGGCCCCGGCAGGTAGAAAGAGCTCGGCTAACAGCAAAGCGACTGAGGGCAGGCTGGCGAATGGTAGATAGATAAAATACTGGCTAAGCCCTGTAATTTTATTTCTTTTAGCCAGCTCATAAATTATCAGAGAATAACTTCCGCAAAAAAAGGCCCACACTGCCGGAATCTGCATGTTCTTCATTACACCGCCCAGCCAGATTATCAGCAGCAGAAGGGCACAGGTGAAGCCCAGCATCATGGCCCAGAAACCCGCCTTGCGCATAGTCTGGTTGATCTGTTGGTTAATCAGAGCCGAATACTGGTTCAGTTGAGGTTCAGGCATTATGCAGCTTCAATACGTCTTGTCTTGAAAGTCAATAAAATAACCCCTGGTTAGTTTCATTTGACAGAGACCAGAGCCCTGCCAGGGTTGTCTGTGGCGCGCGCTCTTATACTTTTTCTTATTCTGTTTTCGGGCCTTTCTGCAAAGCAATATGCATTTGTCGGTGAAGCCGGGGCTGAGCTTTTCTATG
>CAZHLC010000178.1:0-7338 GCA_964532545.1 uncultured Leptospiraceae bacterium
AGCCAGCACCGCGGTTGATACAAAACGAAACTGGTTTGAGCTCTGGCGTAAACGGCCCGATGTGAATGCCGATCACAAGAGCCCAATGCCACAGTTGCCCTATATTTACGAGATTATCTCGCAGACCATGAACATAGCACAGAGTACCTATGTATCGAACCAGCTGCGTCGCCATAAACCCACCGTTTTACTTGAACCAAAAGTAAGGGGCATCACCACTATGGATTTTCTAAAGGCCGACCGGGCCCTGTCTGCGGGCTACGAAGCCTGTGAGCAGAAAAGACGGCGCATACTGCGCAAACTGGGCGATTAAGAAAGGTGTTGTAAATGCCTTTCTAGGGCTGTAACCTGGCGATGGCCCAGCCCTCGTTGGCTTTTTGGTACGCAAAACGATCATGCAGTCTGTTTTCGCGCCCCTGCCAGAACTCAAAACTGCTGGGGGTCAACATCCACCCGCCCCAGTCTGCTGGGCGTTCAATGTTGCCCGTATTGGCGGCCTCAAAATCTGCATAGGCCTGGTCTAACTCTTCACGGCTGTTAATTTTTTGACTTTGTTTTGAAATGGCTGCGGCAATCTGTGAGCCCCGGGGGCGTGAAGCAAAGTACTCATCGGCCCACTCAGTGGGTACACGCTGCACCGAGCCCTCAATACGTATTTGGCGACTGAATTCACGCCAATAGAACAGCAGAGCAGCCCGGTTGTTTTCTTCAAGCTGCTGCCCCTTGTGACTGTCAAAGCCGCCATAGAAAAGAAAATCAGTATCGCGCACCTCTTTTAGCAGTACCGTACGGGCCGATGGCTGGCCATCACGGCCGCAGGTGGCCAGGGTCATGGCAGTGGCATCAACCAGCTCTTCTGAGAGCGCGCTATCGAGCCATAGCTGAAATTGTTTTACCGGGTCAGAGTCGACTTCAAGCAGTGGCTGGCCGGGGTAATCTCGCCTTTCTTTATGCAGCATAGGTGGTTGTTAACAGGCAAGATGCGGCGTAAATGCTTTCTCTTGACATCTGAGTGGCTTTCAAGCGACTGATATTATGAGATTAAGTGTTTTGTTTCTTACGTTGGCTCTGCTTTTTCTGGGCTGTAAGTATCTAAAAGAGGGCTATGTGCCCAGAACAACTTCGGGCAATGAGCATTTTAGCTGCGAATTGACCCCCAAATCGAAAACCCTGGGGTTACGCTCAGGCAGCCAGGTCGGCTTCAGTATGAATTGTCAGGCAAAAAAGGGCCGGGTTTCATTTCATAACCTGAGAGTGTATATAATCAGTCGAGCCTATGAAAACGGCCGCAATAAGATCAAAAACCTGGGTGAGACAAAATTATCAGCAGAATCAGTTCACCTTGAAGAAGGTGATAGCTTCAAGAAAAATGGCAAGATCAAAGTTTCAGCCCTTTCAGGTTTTTCAGGGCAGTATAAAATGCATATGACCGCATCGATTAGCTACCCTGATGAAGGTTATAAAGACGAGGCTCTCTACCCGGGCAAATATGATCTACTGGTAGCCAAACCCCTGTAAATATACTATCTTTCATCATGCCAGCGTCAAAACAAACAAGCAGCAGGTTCAGCGCAGCGATGCTGTTTCTGCTGATTGTGGGCTGTTCTTCTTTTGGCAGCTCACCTTCAGGTGAACGCCTCGAGCGTATCAAAAAGTCACCTAACTACAAAGATGGCATGTTCATCAATGAGATGAAAACCGTCAAATTGACCCAGAGTCAGTGGTCGCTGTTTTTTAAATTTTTCTTCGGCGGTTCTGATCGGCGTGAACCAGAAAACCCGCCTGCGATTATAAAGCTTGGCGCAAATGATTTTGCCGAAAGCGTTGAGAAAGGCTACCGCGTAACCTGGCTAGGCCATTCAACCATGCTGGTCGAAATCTCCGGCAAGATCATTCTTATTGATCCGGTTTTCAGCAAGCGAACCTCACCCTTTCAAACCATGGGGCCCAAAAGGTTTCATGAGGTACCCATAAAGATCGCTGAACTGCCCAAAATTGATGCTGTGGTAATATCGCATGATCATTATGATCATCTCGACCAGCTCAGTATCGAAGAACTTGAGAGCAAAACAGATATGTTCGTCATGCCCCTGGGTGTGGGGGCCCATCTTGAAGTCTGGGGCATTGATAAGAAAAAGATCAAAGAATATGACTGGTGGCAGAAGCTAGAAGTTGGTGAGGTCACCCTGGTCTGCACCCCTGCCCGGCACTTTTCAGGCCGGGGTGTGTTTGATGAAAATCATACCCTGTGGGCCTCATGGGTCATCAAATCAAAAGACTACAGCATCTATTACAGTGGCGACAGCGGGCCCATGAAAACCTACACTGATATAGGTGAAAAGTATGGCCCCTTTGATTTGACAATGATTCAGCTGGGCGCCTATGGCAAATTCTGGCCCTATATTCATATGACCCCTGAAGAGGCCATGGTAGCTCATAAACAATTAAAGGGTAAAATTCTTCTGCCTGTGCACTGGGGTACGTTTGATCTGGGGCTGCATGCCTGGGATGAGCCCATGCTGCGCACCATAGAAGCCGCTAAAAACAGTCGTGTACCCTACTTAATGCCCAGACCTGGCCAGCAATTGACCCTCAACAAAAGCAGTGAGATCAAACTGCCTGAAGTACCCCGCTTCGCTCTTGAAAGCCCGGCTTCAAAGACGGGCAAATAGTTGAGCCAGAGTCTCGCTGGTGTCAGAAGTGGTGGTTACCACCATATCTGCGGCTGATTCTCTACGGGGCAGACTCACCATTCTGAACAATTCAAAAAAATCATCAAGGGGAACAATGGCCTCGGGGGCATAAACCCCCGGCTTTTTGATTTTACCCCGGGCCATCAGCTGGGCGACCACAGCCAGTGGTGCTGAGGTAATGGCGGCCATACCACCAAAGGGGGCCGAAGTCAGAGCATAGCCAACACTCAAAGGCCGGTTTTCTTTTTTGCCCTCAGCCAGGGCAAACATTGGTGGCAGCACATCACCACTCATGATATATTCTGCGATTTTATCGTTATCTTCTTTTTCACCGATGGTTCCCATTTCTGCTACCCGGGCTGCGTTTTCTAATGATAGCAGGTTCCAGTCGACCAGCTGGGTAATTACATTGATGGCCACCATGTTCAGTTCAGATGTCACCATAACATTATTACTGTTCTTTAAAGTCGGGTAATAGCGGGGCAAGGTCACCGACTCTGGGTGGCCCATTGAGAATACAGTCTTTTCACCTACACCGGGGTAATTGATTTTGAAGCGCTGCCGGGGTGGTATATCGACATAATCTCCATCTTGAAAGGCTTTGACCTTGCCTGTTAACTGGTGCATACCATGTACCATGGCCGCACTGACCTGCTCGCCTCTGGCCTCGGGCTGGGCCGAATCAAGCAGCCAGCCCGTATAAATGCTCTCGGGTACATCGAGGCCTGCGAGGGCCTTTGCTGCCAGTAAATTGGTTACCCCGGGGCTGGCCCCGGCCCCAATCACAGCGCAAACCCCGGCCTTTTCGGCCCTCTCATGCAGGGCCAGCATCTCGAGGGTCGGCTCCCAATCGTCGTTGATGTCTACATAGTTACAGCGGGCTTCGATGGCAGCCTGCAACACCGGTACCCCGAACTTGAAGTACGGGCCTACTGTGGTCAACACCAGATCTGCCTTTGTAAACAATTGTAACAGCTGCGCTTTATCGGTCACATCGACCTGCACCGCGTTCACATGAGAGCCCAGCTTATTTGCCAGCTTCTGTGCAGCAGCAAGATTGAGATCACCAATGATAATCTCTTTGAATTTTTTATCTTGCGCCAGCATGCGGGCGGCATACTGGCCCATTTCACCGGCGGCGCCCAGAGCAATTAGTTTCATTTGACTTCTACCTTTTTCATTTTTTTAGCCCGCCTGCGGGGGCTGTTGAATTTTTTATTGGGCACCACCAGGTGGGTAGTTTTTTCAGCAATGGCAATGGTGGCCGTGGCCCCTGAATTAAACTCAAGGCGGTCAGCTTCCATACCGTCTGAGAAGATTACCCCACTGTTAGCCATGTGAGAGCGCAACACCAGTTTCTGCTGGTTCTCAATGCGGCCGGCCACCAGATCGGCGCCGCTCCATTTACTGCGAAAAGGCTCTCTCACCACAAAAACCAGCTGTTGACTGGCCCAGGGCAGCCTCGAAGAAGAAAAGTCTACCGGGTCGCCGGCAAAATCGGCAAAACCAGCTGTCATATTATAGACTGAGCTTAACCAGCCCGTAGAACCAGCTGGGGTAGAAATCAGCACCCCGCTTGAACTCTGGCGCTCTTGCTGCTTCTGGTATTCAATGGTATAGCGGGCACTGATATGGGTGCGCGCCCCCACAAAGAAGTCATTAAAAGCATAGAGCTTCTGGCCATCATTGAGATCGACCCGCCCCATGGTCATGTTAATGTGCAAATGCCTGCCCTCGAGCACTGATTCAAGGGTACTGCGCACCTGCCCCAGCTGGTATGGCAAAAGAATTCCATCAAAGCGCTGGGGGTCTGGGTTCACTGCCACAATGGGCTGGCCAGACAGGTATTTTGCGGTGTTTGAGACCAGACCATCTTGCCCAAGAGTCAGTACGATATCTTTGTCTGTGAAAAGAAAATTAGGCAGAAAAGAACGGTCGATCACCTGAAACTTCAGGTCTTGCGGCAGTGCCTGCAGCACGTTCTCTTGCGCCTGTTGGTAATTATCATCTTCTAGCTGGTAGTCGTCAAATGAATGGCCCCGTTGCTCGATGACAAATTTTGCCTGGGTTACCGTATTGAAGCGTTTGATCGACTCTTGCAACCTGGTATTGCGGGTTACTATGATGACCCGCTCTTTGCTACTTTTCATCGCTGCTGCGCAGGCGGTGTATTCAGGTTGGCACTGGTTTCTAGCAGGCTATTAAGCAGGTCAGGGCTGATATTGAGATTACCAATTTTTTCAGCGTTCTGGGCCATTTCTTGCAGGGCCCGGCTGATCAGGCGCTTAGCATCCATAGAGTTGGCCGACAGTACTTCGAGAGTCTTCGTATCAAGACCACTGATAGCGCTGAGCTCAAGACGCAGGGCCTCTGATTTAGCCTTTGCATATTCGATGGTGTTTTTCGAGCGGGTTTCAACCAGGTCTGACTTCTCTTTTTCAAGATCAGTATCAGCTTTAAGCTTTTTCATGGCCAATTCTTGTTTGCTCTGCTGCAGAAACTCGGTGGTTTTCATACGCTTTTCTTCAAGATTTCGTTTTTTCTCTTCTACCGCAATATCGGCGTTCATTTTCTCTTCGCGTATCTGCCGGTTCTTTTCTTCAATGGCAATCTGGGTCTGCAGTTCGTTTTCTTTGATCTTACGCTCTTGTTCTACAGCAAAATTGCGTCTTTCATAAATAGCTTCATCGGCGCCCTTCATCAGCTGCTCGCGGGCCCTGGCCTCAAGAGCCCGGGCCATATCTGGCGTAGGCGAAAGCTTCAGAATGGTCAGGGCAATGACTTCAATACCCAGGGCCTGAATTGACGAATGGGCTCTCAGCTGCTCAACGGCAAAGCTGATCAGCTGCTGGGCAGATTTGAGGCCATCAACCAGATTGTGCTGGGTAAGCTTTTCGCGTACAATGACCTGAATGATACTGGTAAGGCGGTCTGGCAGCTTCTCAATACCATCACCGATGTATTCAGCCCGGGGGTTTACTGAGAAATCCATAAGATTGGCCAGCAGAGCCGGGTCTTTAACTCGATAGGTCAACTGGCCCTGCACATCGATTTCTTGAAAATCTGAGGTGGTTTCTTTGAAAATAAAGGGTATGTCTTTCGATTCAGCCGGAACAATAACAATGTTTGAACTGGGGGCATAATAAAAAAAACTCAGACCGGCCCCCTGTTTTTTCACTTTGCCTTTTTTAAAGTGCAGCACATACTGGGTGGGTTTTGTTTTGATGAAGCGAAATCCTAACATATGTGCTGCACTGTTCTATTGGCCCCGTTGGTCAACTACGAAAAGAGTTGCCACCGTTGCCGGCTGCACCGATTATTACAGTAATGCTGCGCAGCTTTCTTTTTCTGCTTACCAACGCACTGATTGTAGGTACCATCACGGCGGCCCTGTGGCTCTCGGGTTATGATATCAGAGTCTATGAGAGCACCGGCCTCAATCTCAAATGGTTGGCCATCACCAGTGCCATTTATGGCTTTGGCGGGGCGCTACTCTCGCTTTTTTTATCAAAGGGCATGGCCATCAGAGCCATGCGGGTCGAAATTATCGAAGCTGACTTTCTGGGTGAGCGCGAAGAATTGCTGAAAATTGTACATGGTTATGCCAGAAAGGCCGGCCTGCGAAAGATGCCCCAGGTGGGTATCTACCCCTCTGCTGAGGTCAATGCCTTTGCTACAGGGGTAACCCGTAATTCGTCATTGGTGGCAGTTTCAAGAGGTTTGCTTGATTACATGAACAAAGATGAACTGAAAGGTGTCATTGCCCATGAAGTAGCCCATATTGCCAACGGTGACATGGTCACCATGACACTGCTACAGGGCATTCTCAATTCATTTGTTATGTTTTTCGCCCGGGTGATCGCCATCATCGTTGCTGCGGGCAAAGATAAAAGCTTCAGCCGGGGAATCTATTATCTGGTAAATTTTCTGCTTACCCTGGTTCTGGGTTTCTTCTCGGCCATCATCATGGCCTGGTTCTCACGCTACCGTGAATTCAGGGCCGACGCGGGCAGCGCACGTCTCGCCGGCAGCGATCGTATGGTAGCCGCCCTGCGCAGCCTGGTTTATCATTCTGATATGAAAGAAAAGCAGGCTAACAGCTATCAGGCATTTAAAATTTCATCGACCGGTCGCCTCATGGCGCTGTTTGCCACGCACCCGCCTCTGCAGAAACGTATCAAACGCCTGCAGAGCAAGCAGCACTTTAGATAAAGCCAGACAGCCAGTGAAATTTAATCAGTTGCTTACTAACCAGAAGGTTATCACAACGCAGGCAAGACCTGCAAAGAAAATATAAAACGCAAGTATGTTCTGAATTTTAGTCATAGTCATCTCCCGTACAACTAAAAGTTAGATGGTTTTAACTGCTCAGAGTTCACAAAATTCAGGGTATTTTCGGCTGAAAAAAAGTTACTAATTCGCTGTTAAATTCGTCAGCCCATGCGTGAAAAACCTTGACCCAGGCAGATAAATTCGTTTTTACAGTCTTCTATGAAGAAAACTCTGTATTTATTGATAGCCATGGCCCTGGCGACGGGTACCATTTACTCTGGTAATGTCAGCAGCAATTGCACCTTTAAAGGCAAAAAACTCTACGGCAAGGTCAAGGTGGTTGATAGCTTTCCTGATTTTAAGGTAAAGGTAG
>CAZHLC010000179.1:0-7330 GCA_964532545.1 uncultured Leptospiraceae bacterium
CACCTCTAAACTTGAAGGTGAGGTTACCGACTCAAACGGTGACAACATCAAGATACGCTCTGAAGAAATCTTGAAAGAAAAGCTCATGCAGGGCATGGTTGGCATTGGCTATAGCCTGAATAAAAGCCTGTCTATCGGTATTGCGGCCAGTGCCGGGTTATATACCGAAGATGAGAAAGAGTCTAATACCTGGTTTGAAAAAGATACAGATGGCGATCAGTCACTATTTCACAACTATGAAGAAGAGAAGTCAAACCTGATTGGCGGCTCGCTCAGTGCCGGCACCAAGTTGAATTTCGGGGCCAATCACAGCATCGGCCTGCAGGCCGTTAGCCCGCTGTTTACCGTGGGGGGCAAAACAACAGTTGAAGAGCTCGACTTTAATATAAACGAAGATAATGCAACCTCATCGAATGATATAACGACCACAACAACCAATAGCAAGGCAGGGGGTCGCCTGCGCCCGGGCCGGGTTGCCCTTGGTTATGCCTTTTCATTGGCAAATAACTTTGCACTTTCAACCGAAGCTGAGATGATATTTCCCTATGACAGTATAGGCAAGAGTGTAATTAATGCTAAGGTAGGTCTTGAAAAATACTTTGGGCCCAGAAAAGTACTGCGTCTGGGTGCTTTCACAGACTTCAGTCAAGAAGATGTGGTTACCACCAATTCAGTTTCAAAAGTTGATGTAGACTTCTATGGCGCTTCTGTAAGCTACTCGTTTGCTCATACGCTTGAAATCGTTGAAGCTGATAAGAAAACAGACAAATATTTCTGGACGACGTTTGGCCTGCTGGCCCGCACAGGTTCTGGTAAAGAGCAGACCTCGCGCTACACAGCAGACTTTGTCAAGCAAACCCAGGTGAAAAATATTTCAATGCTGAACTTCAAGGCCTTCGTGGCCAGCTCGGTTACCTTTTAAGGTATTCAAAAAGTTTAAGAACTACCACAGTCAGAAAGCCAGCAAGGGTGGTAAGGCCCACGCACCGGCGGCCACGCCCTCAATAGCAACCATCATGGTATGATCAAAAGTAGTTCCCGCCAGGTAGCCTACCACTGCGCCCATTGCAGTCATAAACGTGATTGAAAACCACAGGGTATACTTGATTGGCATAGGGCTTGGTAGTTTTCAGCGAAATAAGTCGAATGCTCTGTCAAGAGTTTGACTTGGCAAAATATGCGACACCATCAATGCCTTTAAAGTCAATATCTTGAGTCAACAGAGTTGCACCGTATTGCAGAGCAGTTGCATAAATCAAACTATCAGCCGGGCGAAGCTTATGCTGGTTACCAATACGAGCTGCATTTAAACTGATCGGGGTGGTAACCGGCTGAACCTTACCCTGCTGCATCAACGCCACGGCCTTCAAAGCTGCAGTTTCGCTAGACTCGCGGGCAATTTTCTTGAAAACTTCATGCATGTTAATTACTGAAACCAGCAGTTTTGCTGGCTTCTCAATAGCTGGGGCAAAATTCTCAGCATTGGGGGTGCCAGCAAAGTATTCTAGCCAGCCAGATGAATCGACCATTTTCATTAAAGACGGTCTCTATCACGATCGATATCAGTATTTAACCCCGGCAAAAAGCCCCTTAATTCTGAAGCCTTTACCTGGGGAACCATTTCTATTCGGCCATCGATCTCAAAAACCTGCAGCTTTTGGCCTGGCTTTATCTTCAGCCGTTCTCTTAAAACCCGCGGTATGACCACCTGAAATTTTGGTGAAACTGTGACAGTATTATCGATACTCATTTGGTATTACATTATACTTATCGATGGGATTTTAGGCAAAAAAATATAGATTGCATGGTGTTGAAGTATTACCGAAAAAGCACTGGGCCCCGCATTTTTTCGTTGAAAAAATGCTGCTAAAGCGGCCTTTCAGGCCTGCCTCACGCTTTTTCGGTTCAACACCATGCTTCGAGGTTGTTTTCAACAACCTCTTTAAAAATCATACCCGGCGCCAAACCCTGCATAAAGCGAACCACCATAGCTGTCTTCGAAGAAGTGGGCCATGTAATAGAGGTCGCCATACACAGACAGGTAGGGTAGCAGGCGATAGTTGTAACGGGCCCCGCCGATGGCCATGGGGGCGGTGTAAGAAATCGATTTAGCATCTTCAAGATCAAGGGTAGTAGTATTAATCGCAGCTACATTGCTTTCTTTAAACTGAAAGGTATTGCTGCCTAGAACATAACCAGCGCCGCCTAATACACTGATACTGTGGCGTATATTTATGGGAAAAATATAACCCAGACCAGCAGCAAACTTAAAGGCAGTATTTGATGCGCTCACCTGCAATTCAGCCTCGGTATCAAAAGACTGAAAACCCAGATCAATGCCGGCCAACCCAAAGGCAAACATGCGATCATACCAGAGCCCCTGATAGCGATATTGCAGCAGGGCATTAATCTTAAAACCAAAATCATCGGGTGAAACTCTGGCGAGCTCATTTAGAATCTCAAAATTACTGTCAGCATAGGCGAAAAACCCAGCGCCTAGAGTAACTGAAACCTGGTGAGGCCTGGCCTCAACAAACAAATCAAGCCCACTGCGCTGCCATGCTTCTTTATTTGGCAAGATCGAAGCGGCTGCCTTGGCCGTGGCTTCTGCTATCTCGCCAATCTGGCTGAACATCTGAGAAGAGAGGGCCAGAGTCAAGGGCAGAGTTTTCACCTTCTTGCGCGAGGGAATATCATAGATATTCACCGTAACCTTGATTTGGCTGCGCCCGCGTATATCTTCGAAGAAACCCGAGATGACCAGATCTTGGTTAGTCAAAAGCCCCAGGTTAACGGCGGCGGTGTCGGTATGCCAGTCTCGCTCATAAATGTAGTTCTTCTTTGCTATGGGCTTCCATTTTTTGGGGCCCAGCTCTTGAAATGAATATTCGGTTTTGAGCTTCTTACGCACCTCGTCGGTGATTGAGGCCTCGAGATATTTTAGCCCTGGGTTGTTGGTGCGGTTTTTGAAATCGATCACCAGGGCTCGCTTGTATTGCTGGGCCATGAGTGCTGGGGATATTATTACGGTTAGCAACAGGGCAATGGCAAGGCGCACTGTCTTAGTATCGGTCAGCTTGACATCATAAGTCAAGCAGTTCAGAGCAAGCCGCCCCCCTCTTCTGGGGGGCCGAGACTGGTTTTTTCGCTCAATCACAGGTGGTACTCACTGTTAAATTGTATTTTTTGCTTAGGTAGCAGGTAACATTATTACGTTCTTCAGTGGTGAGGCCTCGCTTGTACAGAATGACCTCAGCTATGTCACCTTTGAAGTAAGAGCTTGTAAAGTCACCCGACCCCACATAAAGAGTGGCAGAGCCTGAATTGTCGAGGTCATCTGTCAGTGTGGCAGAATTTAACAGGGTGCCATCGACACTGAGCTCGCCTGTAGCACCAAGACGGTAGGCTTGTGTAATGTGAAAGGTGTCATCCCAGCCAGCAGGTTTACCGGCGGTAACCCGCCCGCCACTCTGATAGTCGCCATAGTCGAAATACAGATTTGGCCCATCGGCCAAATGCAGATTAAATCGATTATTGAGCCCTGCATCCCAGTGGAAGCTGTTCGTTTGAGTCGCACCTGATGAATCTTGCTTTTGCACGATGAAAGCTACAGCCTCATTGGTACCAAAAAGAGATGTACCTGGTATAGAACCCTGGGCTATAATGTCACTGGTTCCATCAAACCTGATAATGGGCTGGTCGTTGATAATACCTGATTGCCAGGCTGGCCGTTTAGAAGAGAGTGAAGAGCTGATATTTATTGCATTGGCTACCCCATTGGTGAAACTGCTGTCATGCCACTCTCGTACCGTTTGCCCATTCGTTGCGAGGGTGGTACCCGCATCATTAAAAACACCTCGCCCGGCATCGAACAGTAGTGAAATATCATCGAGCTGCCCGGGGTGAAAACCTGAGAGCTTGCGAATTTCGGCGAGCGATAGCACGCGGTTATAGACGCGTGCATCATCTAAGTAGCCGTCAAAATCGTTAGAGCCACCACTTTGTGAACCAATTGCAATTCGATCGGTTGCCGTGGCACCTAAGGTGTAGGTCGCCGACTCGCCTTCTAAGACACCGTTGACAAAAATGCGGTTAATCTGAGTGGTCTGTGAAAAAGTGCCGCAAAGGTGAAACCAGTTGTCTTTTGCCGTTTGTATAGGGCCCAACGCAACGCCACCAGTTCTAAAGCTTACAGAGGGTTGACCAGCAGACTGTATTCGCAGTCTATAATGTTGATTGTCTGTACCTGTGTTGGGGCCCCAGCCAATGGCATTATCAGATGCGCCGGTCGTATTACGGTAGGCCCAGACACAAGCTGTTCGATCACTACTGCCGTTAGGTAAGTTCGGTACTGAGCTAATTCGATGCATTTCACCAGCACCATCGCTAAATTGATAAGCGCTATTCGAATTATTATTACGATCATTGACTGGTGCGGGGCCTACAGCTGTCAATGTGAGATGGTAATCACTCCCAGAATAGTCTTTTATGGCATCAGCCGCCGTAGAAGTAGTATTATCATCTAAGGGGTAATAAGCCACCAGCCCCCGGTCAAGCTCTGTGGTCAGGGCTTTTACTTCGCCGGCGCTGAGGGCGCGGTTATAGAAGCGCACATCGTTGATTTGCCCGTTGTAAGGCGAGTTATCATTTGCAATATTCCCTAAGATTACGTTCGTGTTACCACTAAAGTCTGCAGCCGAAGTATCTGTAGCATCAACAGTACCATCAAGGTAAAGTGTTCTGGTATTCGTAGCTGCATCATAGGTGCAGACCACATGATGCCAATCTGTATCCGTAACTATTGATCCGAGTAGATCGTTCCCATAAAAGTCGCACCTTATTTCATTAGTAAATTTGAACATGATAGCAAGACCCTGGTTTGTTAGAGCGCTACCCAGCATAAAGGCAGATTGATTAGCACCTGTAGAGCTACGCTTCAGCCATACACTAGCGCTGAAATTCTGATTGGCCAGGTCAATGCTTGTTGAGATATTTTCCATTTGATCGTTGCTACCATCAAAGCTGTAGCTGGTAATGTTGCCACTGGTGAAATAGCGGGAATTTGCAGCAGTAGGATCACCACTGTCACTGCCTGTGCCCGTACCGATTGTTACATTGTTACCGTTGCCAGTAATGTCGATTGATGTCGCATTAGCAGCGTCGAGCTGAGGCTCAAGAGGATAATGCGCCACCAGCCCTGACGGCACCTTAACTGCCAATTTTTTGATTTCATCTGCAGTGAGAGCCCGCGAGTAAACTCGTGCCTCATCGACTTTTCCGCGCATACTAAAACCGATGGTTAAACCTAAACCAGAGAAGGTGTTGACCGCCTGGGCAACGCTGTTTGAGAAAGTGGTGACCAAGCGGCCATCTATGTAGAGATTTGAATCGGTTATATCATCACTGCCACCTTCGTATGTCACTGCGAGGTGATGCCAACCGGTGCCTACAACGCGTTGCTCAGATGATAAGCGCCCACCCTGAACGTCAATTGTCAATGAACCTAAATTACCGTTTGAAGCAGTACCGTTGATTCTAAAGAAAAACTTTGCACCGGCGGTAGAGCCCAATTCTCCTGTGAACATAAGCTGGCCTGTGGTATCGGCTTTAACCCACATGGCCATGGTTCGAGCCTGGTTAGAGGTTTCACCAGGGTAGCTAGCAGCGCTCAATCTATCATTGCCATCTAGTGTGTAGGCCTGGCCCAATTGCCCCGTCATGTCGGCTGTCAATGACGCATCGCCTTCGGGGTTACCGTTTCGCCCGTTGCCAGAAACATCGGTAATGACGCTATTGGTATCACCCAAGGCAGCATTCATCGGGTAGTAAAGCTCGAGTTCAGGGTCATAGCCAACAGTCTTGGTCACCGCTGAGCCTTCATTATTGGCCACGTCATAGATTGAGGTAGTCAACGCTACCGTGTCTGAGGCGAAATCTGCGAAAATAAAACGGGCATCAACCCGTGGTATAATCAAGTACTTGCTGCCGGTCATATCGCAGCCATTATTGTCAACAAAGTCACTGCGCACATTGGTAGCGCCATTGCCGCTGGTGTTGGTGTACAATATTTGCGCATTGGTAACCAGATCACCGCAGGCCGCATTCTGGGTGTTATCAACGGCCTCAGAGGTCTCTATGCGCAGCTGCCAGGCATCAATAATGGGGTCGGCCCAGGCGGCTACCACCACTGGCTCGGCCTTGTCTGTCTCGGCCACGGCACCTGTGCCTATGTCGGCCGAAGCGCGGGTAAGGCAGTTGGCGCCCGAAGTATGAATGTAGCAGTCATCAGGGGCAGCTGCATTGGTAATAAACGACGCGTTGGTGGCAGTAAAATCTGGTTTGGCTCCGGTGTCATAAACACTGCCCTCGGTGAAAGATATCCAGATTACCGCATTATCGACCACGTCGGTGATGTCTGTTACCCCGTCTAAACAGTCACCATCTGGCGGCACAGATCTATCAATACAGACAGTTGGGTCGTACTGCTCACCTGTATAGCCGGCCACATCAAATTCTGGGCCATTATCAGAGACGTTTACAAGGGTGTTGGTGTCGACATAGCCATCAAGAGTCGAGTCATCGATGTTTTTATCAAAGGTAAGGCGCACGTGGTCGATTTTGCCATCTCTGTCAGCATCGAAGTAGTCGGCCGCAGTGATCACCGCACCGGTTCCGTTTGAGGCATCGTCATTTTGAATAGTGTAGGTATGCACCGTAGTGCCGGCTAAAGTACCGTTGCCGCTTGAGATACTGGTGAGGGTGACGATGATGGTCTCATCAGGCTCCCACGTTGCGTTGTCTGCTATGATTGCTGAGATATTGCCACTGGTACCAGAAGAGATCGTTAGGGTACCAACAGCAAGGGTATAGTCTGTGCCACCGCCTGTGGCTGTACCACCCACCCCATAATTAATGGTAACTGCTGCATCTGCTGAGTTGCTCATCTGCACCGCAAAGTTGGCCGGGCTGGTAGCCTCAGGGGCCGCACTTAAAGCCGTGGTAAAATTCACTGTGGGTGTGTCTGAGGCATTGATCGTGTATGTATGGCTGGTGGTGGCGCCCAGGTTTACATTGGCGCTATTGCCACTGATATTTACAATAATAGTCTCAGCGCCTTCACCCAGGCTTTCATCGTTGATGGTAGCGGCTATTGAAGACGAAGTACTGCCTGCTGCAATGGTTAAAGTTCCCCCCGCCAGAGTATAATCTGTACCAGAACCGGTGGCGGTGCCCCCAGCCACGGCATAGTTGACCGTCACATTGGCTGCGGCCTGATTAGACAATACAACATCGATCAAAGCTGGCGATACGCTTTCATTACCAGAGTCTG
>CAZHLC010000180.1:0-7303 GCA_964532545.1 uncultured Leptospiraceae bacterium
CCAGGCGCGCTGTTTATATACCTATAATATATATGAAAAGAATACTTTTGATTTTTCTCTGCCTTACGCTTACGACGATTCAGGCGAGAACCGTAGACAAAGACAAATCAACCTTTAAATGGTATGGTGATAAA
Source organism: uncultured Leptospiraceae bacterium (assembly GCA_964532545.1). GTDB lineage: Bacteria > Spirochaetota > Leptospiria > Turneriellales > CAZHLC01 > CAZHLC01. The sequence continues at coordinate 135 of CAZHLC010000180.1, forward strand.
AAAATAGGTTCGGGCCACTGGGGCTATGTAAAACTCAAATCGGCTCAGGTTAAAATGAAGGGCAGCAAGCTTAATAACGCAGAGTTTGTGATTGATATGACTACCATTACCGTTGAAGACATAGAAGGCAAATATGCCAAAAAGTTTTTAACCCATGTCAAAACCGAAGACTTCTTCGAAGTGAAGAAGTTCGCTACTGCTACTCTGGTTCTGAATAAGCAGGTGAACAAAAACACCGTTTCGGGCACCCTTACGGTGAAAAACAAATCAAACCCCGTAACTGTGAAGTATGACCGCAAGGGTCGCACTTATTCTGGCACTCTGGTATTTGACCGCACCAAATATGGTATTGTTTATGGTTCAGATAGCTTCTTTAAAAGACTTACTGCTGACCGCGTCATAAAGAACCAGGTGCGGGTAGATTTCAAAGTTGTTCTGAAGTAAAGTTTACCTCAAAAAAGTGCCTGCGATTTTTGTCTGAATCATCATAAAAATGATTGATTCAGCGTTCGCCGGCATCGATGCTGGTGGTTCATGAGTTACCGCCCATCAGGCAGCGCCCAGAAGCTGTCAAAAAAATATCAGAAAAGGGGCAAAGAGAACAGTCTCATTCTGCCTCATTACCAGCCACCCGGTGAAAGAGTGGCTGCGGTGTTCACATGGTTGCTGCTGTTTGCTTCGGTGGGCCTTGCCTTCTATCATTGGCTTTATGCCATAGCCGGCGGTCTGCTTGCCCTGATTGTTTTTTCAATTCGCGAACTGTTTCTGCAAGATGATCATGCTCTGATCAGAATCTATGGGCCCTTTGGCCGCCTGCGTTATCTTTTTGAAAAGCAGTTTCGTGATAAATATCTGCAGTATTTTAATGAAACAAATACTGACGGGCGGCCCATACCGCGGGTAGTACGAGATTATATTTACCAGAAGGCCCATAAGGTGCCATCTTATGGCAGTTTTGGCACAGAGCTCGATATCAAAGACCCTGAGATGACTACTGGGGTGCGCATTCTACATAAAAATTTTCCCGGTAAGTCGGCAGCGCCTTCGTATGAAGTTATGGTGGGTGAGAAGCGCGAGGGGGTACGGCCCTTCAAGGTTAAGTGCGCGACCAATGTCTCGGCCATGAGCTATGGCGCTTTGAATTACCGGGCCTGTGAGGCGCTCAGCTTCGGGGTTAAAGACATCGCCTTTGTCAATTGCGGTGAGGGTGGCTACGGGCCCCATGGTGTCTCAGGCTGCGACGTGGTTTTTCAAATCGGCACCGGAAAGTTTGGCGTGGGTGATTTCGCTGACCTGCCTGATGGCAGCCAGACCCGGGTGCTCAACGATCAGCTGCTGGCTCAATTAACAAAAGATCATCAGAACATTGGTATGATTCAGATCAAGATTTCTCAGGGGGCCAAGCCAGGCATGGGTGGTTTTCTGCCGGCAGAGAAGGTTACGCCCGAAATTGCCGATGTGCGTAAGGTCAAACCGTTTACTGCAGTGAAAAGCCCCCCTTATCATACCGAGGTTCTGGGCAACACGCCTGCCGAAACCATGACTAATCTAATGAACTTCATAGAACGTATCAGAAAGCTCACCAGCCTGCCAGTTGATCTTAAAATCTGCTTCGGCAATATGCGCGAAGTTGATATGCTGGTTGAGGCCATGAAGGTCACCGGCAAAGGCCCCGATGCGATTCACGTTGATGGCGCCGACGGTGGCACGGGGGCTGGGCCTAATCTTTATCTCAACTACGTTGGTTATGGCTCTGCCATTGAGACCCTTGATTACCTTGATGAACGTCTTAAGCAGGCCAAGATTCGAGACCAGGTGGTTTTAACAGCCTCTGGCCGAATTTTTACCCCGGCTCACGCAGCCTATGCCTTCGCCTGCGGTGCCGATGTGGTGGGTACGGCCCGCGGCGCCATGCTGGCCCTTGGTTGCATTCAATCACTTCACTGCCATTCAAATAAATGCCCTACCGGCATTGCCACCAACAACGCCTGGCGCATGCATGGTCTTGATATTCCCGAAAAGTCTACCCGTGTTCACAACTTTTTACTTGGTTTTCAAAAAGATATGCTTGAACTCACCCGGGTTATGGGCCATGCTGACCCCCGTGATATTACCAAAGACGATCTGCGGGTTCTTGAGCCGTCACCGCTGGTCAGCTGAATTGTAATTGTTGTGCAACAACCAGCTATGTGGCCGGGCGATAGGGCAGGTTAACCCGAAATTCTGTGTACTCGCCCTTTTTAAAGGCAAACGAGATCTTGCCAGAGAGGCGTTTTACTTCGGTTTTGACTGCATTGAGGCCAACACCCTGGCCCGCATTAATATCAACTGAATCGCGGGTGCTGATACCAGTGGCGAAAATTTGCAGGGCGATTTCGTTTTCATTGAGCTTCTCTAATTCTTGTTCGCTTTTGAGGCCACCATCAATCAGGCGTCTGCGAAGTTTGTCAATATTGATACCCTGACCATCATCTCTTATACTGAGTCTCAAATGGCTGGGCTGCCTTTGCATGCTGATCTTAATCTGGCCTTTTTCTGACTTTCCGTTTTCTGCCCGGGTCGTCGGTGTTTCAATGCCATGAACGATTGAGTTTCGAACGATCTGAATTAGAATGTTTTTCACTGCTGATAGATTTTCAAAAGTACTCAGCTCTTTAATATTAACGAAGTCGATATCTACCTGCTTTTTCTCTTGCTCAGAAACACGACTGGCGAGGTTGACCAGCGATTCTTTGATATATTCGGCTGCATTGTCTTCTTCAGATTCTGCTTTATAGGCCATCAGGTCTTCTTGTGTTTTCTGCAGGCTTTCTATGTGTTTTTTAATCTGGCTCATCAGGGTGACGAATTCAAGCTTATGAGCCATGATGTCGCCTTCATCTTTGAATAGTTTTTTGATCAACTCTTCGGCGCTGTGGGCCAACTCTACCAGCGAATCAAGTTTGAGAAGGCTGCCATTACCTTTGATGGTATGCATCTGTTGAAATAGATCACTGAAGTACTCATTTGAGTTGTTTGTTTCGTTGTCGCGCAGCACCTGATTAATGGCATCAAGCATCAGCAGTGATTCATTAAGAAACTCAGATAGAAGAGATGGGTTTATTTTCAATACCGAATATACCAGACTTTTCTCGGCCTCAGCCTGTTCACGGGCCTTCTCGATATCTTTTTCAAGTTCAAATTCAAGAGTGCGATCAACAAAGCCAAACAGAACACTGATTACGTTTTCTTCTTCATTAATAACCCGGTGAAACCCAGTTTGCAGGTATTTTTCACCTGAAGCAGTTTTAATTGAAAACTGTGCAATGGGGTTCAGTTTCTTCAGCTTCTTCGGTCGCAGTTTCATGTTGAAAATAATATCAAGGTAACTGCTAATATCTTCAACCGAAATTTCTGAATTAAGACCGTTAATAATTTCACCAAAGGGTTTATGTACCAGATCGGTCTCATCAAGTTCAAGAATCTGTAGAACCTCACGTGAAAACTGTGAGCCAATCTGCAGATCACGATTGATGGTGAGCAGACCCTCTTTCACATTATTAAGAATAAGGTCAGTTTCGGCCTTTGCAGTGAGCAGGTTGCTTTCTGATTCACTTAAAGCATTGTTCTTCTCTTCAATTACTGCCTGCTCTTTTTCATACTCACGTTTTAAGCTGTTAACAATCAGAGTGAGAAAAACCATATTAATTATAATGATGTTCATTCTGGCTTCATACCATACCCGCTTAGAGGGGTACGACATGATCAGCTCAGGAAAATTCAAATGTGTAATAAACAGCCCAATAAAAATCAGAATCAGACCACCACTGATATAGCGATGATATTTGCGCGGCGTCATGGTACTGAAGAGCACACTGATTAAGACAAAGGCCACACCAATGGCCCCTTCGATGCCCTGATAGAGAAAGAACATACCTGCCACCCACAGGGCAGTAAAGCCTATGTAGGCCGGGGTAACATAAGTATAAATGCGTTTTATACGAGTCAGCCAGAAGGTAAAGCCATAGATAATGCCGCCACCGCCCAGCATGGTAATATAGGGCCATGTAAAACCCTGGCGGGCAGAATTTGTTGAAACGATGGCACAGATTACCGCCGACACAAACAGGCTGGTGTTGATTATACGACGTTCGAGGGTGAACTCTTCAGCATCACCGGGTATGCGGCCAATCAGCCGCTTGATAAAACCCACTATTCTTTGCGCAGGCCAATCACCAGATAGAAAGTGTGAGCCTTCCATTTGGCGGGCACAATAAAAGTCGGCTCGCTCATTTCCATGCGGGCGCCTGAACCCTTATTGGTCAAAATTACCGGAATCGAAATGTCAAACTCAGAGCTGAACGACTTTTGCGCCTGGCCGGCTATGATGTTGGCCAGCTCGCCGGTAATGTCTTTCATGTTCTCTTGAGATTTATCATCGTTAGGGTTGGTATAGTTCATCAATTCTTCGATCATGGCCTGAGGTGCTGACAAACCAATGGCACCAGTAAGACCACCGGTGATGCCAATCACGCCCGAGTAATCAAGCAGCATGTCGTTTTCATCACGCAGTCTCGGGGTGCCAAGCTCGGCTTTTGCATCGGTTATTTTCTCAAAATATTTGATGCTGCTATCTATAAAAATCTGCAATTCTTGTGTCTGCATTTAATTCTCCATGGCCTCTTCAAATGCTTCGACAAGGTCTGCCTGCGAAAACGGTTTGTTTACAAAGGTCTTCGCACCCTTCTTGAGGGCATCTGAGGTTATTCGCTGTGAGGTCTGGGCAGTTACAATGATGACCCGAACATTGGGGTCAATCTGCATTATTTCACTGAGGGCCTCTAAACCATCCATCTCGGGCATGGTTATATCAAGCGTGATAAAATCGGGTTTGTATTCTTTAGTAAATTCAATGGCTTCTTTGCCATTTGTGGCCTGGCCAATTACCTCATAGTTCATCTTCGATAAGTAATCGCCAATGGCCCGCCGCATCATTGTTGAATCATCAACAACCAGTACTCTTTTCATATTTTCTTCCCCTTAAATGCATAGGCATTTATTTCTACTTTATTTGTAAATAAAATCTGTCTGAATATACAATTTTAATGGCAAAAAGGTTTTAGCTTTCGGGGATATTAATATCCCCTGAAATGCATTGACCGTTGGTTGACAGGCCAAGATGCGTTTTAATGGCCAAAAAGTCTTTTGATTTCAAAAAAGATTACCGTCACTTTCTCGAAATACCCACACGCTGGCATGACAATGATCTTTATGGCCACGTGAACAATGTTGTGTATTATTCATACTTTGACACGGCCGTGAATAAATACATGATCAGCGAGGCCGGCCTTGACATTCACAGCGACCAGGTTATAGGTGTGGTGGTTGAAACCATGTGCAGCTACAGAAAATCGATTGCGTTTCCGCAAACCATTGAAGTCGGGCTGCGCGTGGCCCACCTGGGGCGCTCAAGTGTACGCCATGAAATTGGTATTTTCGACCAGCAAGACAAGCAGGCCGTCGCCTGCGGCTATTTTGTGCATGCCTTTGTAAACAGAGACTCGAATAAGCCAGTGGCTATACCTGAGAAAATCAAGGTAGCTCTGTCGAAAATTGTTAAATAAACTTCAGGTCGTCGTACCAGATGGCCTCAGGGTCATATTCGGCAAAGAATGGTTCGACCACGGCATCGGGGTCGCGGGCCTGCAGCAATTGCAGCACAAAGACCTTTTTGCCGTTCTGCTCAGAAATTCCTAAAACGTGAACCTTGCCAATATCGCAAGACATGCTGGGGCCCCGCACGGTGCGGGCGGTGCCACTTACCCGTTGAAAGGCGCTTTTAAAAATTCTGTAGGCCTTTGCCAGGGGCACTGCAAAGTAGTGTTGTGCACCGGTGTCGCGGGCCAGAAACATATAATACGGAATCATTCCTAAACGAACCTGTTTCTTCCACATTTGTTGCCAGAGGTCAGCATCGTCGTTGATGTGACGCATGAGGGGTGCCTGGGTTCTTATGTTGGCACCGGTGCTGCGAATACGGCTGATGGCTTTTTTAACCGCAGAGGTTTCAAGTTCACGCGGATGATTAAAGTGGGCCATAAAGGCCAGCTGTTTGCCTGCTTTAGTTGCTTTTTCAAAAACACGCAGCAATTCATCGCTGTCTTTTTCAGTGGTGAAGCGGTAGGGCCAGTAGGTGAGTGCCTTTGAGCCAATGCGAATGGTCTGCACATGTTCGAGGCCCTTCTGCAGCAGCGGCTCAATATATGCCCCTATGCTCTCTGCTTTCATAATCATGGGGTCGCCGCCGGTAAAAAGTACGTCTTGCACTTCTTTGTGTGTTTTCAGGTATTCAACCAGTATCTCAACTTCTCGCGAAGCAAACTTTAACTCTGAAATACCCACAAACTGGGGCCAGCGAAAGCAGAAAGTGCAATAGGCATGACAGGTCTGCCCCTGACCGGGAAAAAACAATACAGTCTCACGGTATTTATGCTGCATGCCTTCAAGGGGCTGGCCCGCCAGGGTGGGCACATTTTTTTTCTGCTGCCCGGCGGGGTGGGGGTTAAGTTGCATGCGCACTTCGTTGGCAGCGACCTGCAGAGTCGAGAGCGGGGCCTCAGCATCGAGCAGGTCTTCAATGACCTGGTAATGCTCTGGCTGCAGCATCTCTTTCTGGGGAAAGTTCAGCTTAAAGATGGCGTCGTTTTCTAGATTATTCCAGTCGATGAGGTTGTCACAGACATACTCATTGGTTTTAAAGGGCAGAACCCGGCCTACCACTTCAACGGCTCGGCGCTGCTCGGCCGTTAGCTTATCAAACTGTTTGAGCTTATTGAGATTACCAAGTGTAAACGAACGCAACTTTGGTGGCGGGCTATAGTTCACTCTTTACTTATACACGTTAAATTTGCCATGTCAAGGTGTTTTATTTTTTTACGAAATTCGCCTGTAACAAGATGTATCAGAAATGTTTCGATTTGGTCGACTACGCGCGCAATCAGTTGTATAATATGATTTCATGCGCCCTCAAGTATTTACCGTTTTATTAACTCTTTTTGTTATCAGTTGTAGCTCAAACCGCAATTTGCAGCTACCGCAGAATAAAGAGCAGCGTCTGCTTTTTAAAGACCTGTTACGGGTTGTTGATGATCAGGTGCGCGATGAATGGTTTGTTGATAAAGTAGCGGTTG
>CAZHLC010000181.1:0-7302 GCA_964532545.1 uncultured Leptospiraceae bacterium
TGTTCAGGTCAATAAAACCTGCTCGCAATTCAAATACGTTGCTTGAGGTCTCAATAGGCCAGACCACAATACCGCGATTCTGATACACACCCGTGGCGTGTTGTCGACTGCGATCTGGGCCGCCATGGTCTACCAGGTCGGTGGTTCGGCCAAAGTTGGCTTCGTCATTATCGACCTGCAGCAACATGCCTGCGCCAGAGTTAGCGGATACCGCAAAGGGGTTATCAAACATGGTTGCCAGTTTTGAGGCATCAACCCAGTCATTGGCGAAATAAGCCCCGCCTAGCCAGTTACCGATTTCAAGGCCGGGGTTTGTACCCAGGCAGTTGGTTGAAACAAAACTGGTTACACAGTCAAGAGCTGCCACCAGGTCGCCATAGGGGGCCGGGTGGGCAGTGTTCCAGTCTGTTACAAAGCTATCGTCGATAACTACGCTCAAATGTTGTCTTGTTTGCACACCGGCTATACTTGTTTTTACCCCCTGGGCCACATCTTGGGTCAGGGCCGGCGATATGGTAAAGCTGGCTTCTGCGCCATTGAGGCTCAGGGCCGATACCGTATAGTTGGTGCTGTCACCAGTAATTTGAATAACGTCACCGTTTTCAATCACACCAACAATGCTGTTGATCTCAAGGCTGGTAGCGCCCGAGGTGGCCGCAGTTTTCACAAGAGCATTAAGTTTTTTCACATCGGTATAAGGCAGGGGCCATAAACTTTCGCGGTAAGCATTGTTTAATACTGGTCTCAGATAAACATCAAGCAGACCATCCTGGGCCACGCCGCTAATAGTGCCTGGCAGCTGTATACAAATGGTGAACTCTTGCGAGGTAAAGCTCCAGCTGCGGCCACAGTCACCCAATTGGCCTGCCCCCGGTGAAGTGCTGGTGTCGCGCATAATATTCTGCCAGTCACTTTGCGCACCCCCAAGCCCCAGGCTGATTTCAAAATCAATGGCCTCTTCGGGGCTATAAAGAGTTGAGGTTTCTTGCCCCTGACTGTAAGAGAAGCCACTATAGGTTTTACTACTGGCGCCAACGGTTGTTAATGAAAACTGAGGCCTTAAAAGTGTGGTCGAATCGAGTTTAAATACCAGTTCAATTTCATCACTTAGGCCAGCCTTACCCAGTAAAATCGAATGAGTTTGGGGGTAAAACGGGTTCTGACCGATTTTGTCAAGGTTCCACTTTGTGTTAAACGCCATTTGCGCCCCGGTTTCAAGGGGGTTCTTGCCAAATTCAGCTTCGCTGAAAACTTCTGAGGCCTTGACATAGACAATGTCATAGTTGTCGCCAGGCCAAATGGTAGAGTCAATGCCGCTTACCAGGGGCAGGCCACATGGTGGTTCACTGGGTTGCCCGCAGTTAGTCAGGTCAATGGTTTCGGTCAACTTTTTAAAAGTGTCATAGAACTTACCGTTCTGATAAATGCCCCACATGCCGCTCTGGTTAAACTGCTCTTCGGAAATATCGGCCATCTTCAAATAGCAAACATCAAAGGTGGTACCACCCACGGTGCCCTGAGTTATACTTGAATCGCAGGGTACCGAAGCCTCATTATCGCCCAGCTTTTTGATACTTAGAAAACCAAATACCGGGTCATTGGCAACTTCTTCAAAGTCACCGGGCGGATTGTTTTCAAGGGGGGTGCCGGTTACATCAAAGATGTAGTATTGAAACTCAACTTCTTCGCCCGAGCATCTTACCCTGCGTAGAGCCTCTTGCATACTTACACCGGCGGTTGCATTGCCGCTGCCGTTCACATTGGCAGGGTTGCAGATACCTGTATCAGAGTTGTCAGTCATATCAACGTCAAATGCCGTCATGCGAAAAAGGTCACGCTGGTTAGGTGCCACAATCTTGATTAGCGCAGTTCGCCCCTTGGCATTTTCTTCAATAATTTTCAGATTATCGCCAGTAAAGCTATTGGCCAGCGCTGCTTTATAGTTCGAATCTTGCACGTGGGTCAGATCATAGTCAACGATAAAGATTTTGGGGTTATAGCCCAGGGCAATAGCGTTTTCAATTTCGGCAGTGTTTAAACCATCGAGTTCAACCACATAGGGGCCGAATTCGCTACCGCCATAGACTTCTACTTCAAATAGCGAATAGTCATCATTGCGCAGGCGAAAGCTCTTGATTGCCACCAGTTCGCCATCGGGTTTTTCAAAAAGCAGCGAGCAAAGAACATTTGAAACTTTAACCGGCATGTTCACCGAAAAGTTTTTGATAAACAGTGCCGCCCTTACATAGCCGGCATTGCTGCCAGTAGTAAAGCTTTCGTTTTCTTTCTCTCTTTTTTGCCGGCGATATTGGCGGGCCTTCTTGGCCGCCTCATCTTCTTTAACCGATTTTGCCGTGCGATCAATATTGTTTTTAAAAGGCTGATCTTTATACAAAGAGACTTTTAAGCTTTTGGCCTGAGTCTTGGTTTCAGACTCGCTGTTGCTCAGTTTACCTTCTGCTTTTGCTCCAAAGCCGCCTTCCTTCCCTGGCACCCAAGATGCCGATGCACTTGCTTCTTTACTCTTCGTTTTGGTGTTGCTGATCGATGAAGAGTCAGTTTCTTCAGCATACTTTATGGTTCGTAAAGCCTGCTCTGTCTGGTGAAACTCTTCAGTGCCTTCGTTCTTGCGTGATTCAAAATCGTCAGAATCAAGGTTGGTGCTGAGGCGTTCAGTTTCACCGGTACTGATTTTGTCGATTTTGATTTCCATGGTTACTGGCGGTGCGATTTCTGCATCAACTACCGGGTAGTCAGCTATCCAGTAGTTTGAGGTGGTTTCATTACCATTTGAAATGCCATCGCCATCGAAATCGTCGTTTAAGCTGGTGCCCACTGGGTCAACAGCCCCCAACAACGATAGTTTTGCCGAAAAGCCCGGCCCCTTGTTAAACAGGCCATGCACAGGTGGCTCTGGCCCGGGGTTTGTAGGGTCATAGTCTACATATTCCGGGGTGAGCTTTTTGGCTTTTGAAAGGTCTACGCCGCCTTTGCCACAATACGTAAGCAAAGAAAACACAGACATTATTGAGATTATCTTGAGGTATTTAATCATTGCCCCACTCCTATGTTTTTTCTTCAGCCATGTAACTGGCGACCTGGGGCATTTTTTCAAAAAAGTTGTGTTCAGTGCTTATAGTTTTCTGAAATACCTTAGAGAGTAGCCAGTCTTCACTGAGCAAATTCAATATTAAAAGGTAGACTTGCTAGGCTCAACTCCACCGGTTAAGGCCGAGCGTCATTTTGTGACCGCACCGTTAATCGAACGCGATTAGACTGTCACAACATGCGTAACATATTGAACAAGCTATGTGGGCAGCCTCTAAGCGACGTTTCGCATCTCATTTATTATCACCTGAAGATAAGCTTGTATTTCAAGTTTAAAAGCAATACTTTGCAATCAAAAGGAACTTTACATCGCTAAGGGCATTTTAAGTTTAACGACCATTGTAATGGTGTAATTTGTCATCATACGAATACCAGGAATCTTAATCAAATGACTACCAAAAAAAAAATCTTGTATTCTCTAATCGTATTTGCTGTTCTAGGGCTTCTCGTTGAAGGGCTTTCATATCTAACACTGGCGCTATTACCAGATACATTTACGGGCAAAAGATCTTATAGAAAAGCCTATACCAATTCTGGCCTATATCCGGGCCTCAACCCAGATTATTTTCAAGAGAACGAAGATGCCTTTTCGCTGGTCTTCGATTATTATCGCCATTTTCGTTTGTTCGGGCCCTACAACGGCGAGTATATCAACTTAGACGAAAATGGCTTCAGGTTAACAATGCCCGAAGTAAAAAATCCCCGAAGCTGCACCGGCTTCTTTGGTGGCTCAACAATGGTCGGCGTCGGTGCAGAAAATGATCAGGTTACCATTCCCTCACTTTATGCAAAACTGAATTCAAATAATCGCATATCAGTGAAAAACTATGGCGTTGGCGCTTACAACAACACCCAAGAGATGATAACATTCTTACAGCTCGTAGGAAAAGAGTGTCTCGACACAGTAATATTCTATGACGGTGTCAATGATGCCCTAACCGGCTACCGAGAAGTAATTGAAGAAGAAGAAATTTCATACTTCTTGGCCCCGAATTACATCGCATCAGCTCTTGAGAAGAAAATTTACGATGAAGCATTGGTTCCGCCGAGGCCTTTCAGAAAAGTACTCAATGAGAAGGTCGCTACGGTTCGCCTTTATGATACGATAAGAAAACGAATGAAAGGCATTCAATATGTCAGTGAAAATTTGTCTGATGAGGCCAAGAATGCAGACTTTGAACAGATCAGAACGAATCCAGCCAGGTATATTTCTGAAAATGAAAAGAAACAAGCCAGAAGAATTGTCGAACTCTATGCAAAGAATAAACGAATAATTGAATCAGTCTCGCTATCTTACAAAGTAACCCCATACTTTGTCTTACAGCCTATGCTCTTCACAAAGAAGACTCTAAGTAAGTATGAGCGAGCACAGAAATACTTTCAGGTAAAAAGCTCTGTGGCATTTCAGCTCTATGTATATGAGCTTTTCAGAAAGCAGTTTTCTAGCAGTAAGAACTTCATTGATTTATCAGCGGTATTTGATGATGTAGAAGAAACCATATATCTTGATGACCATCATATGCCAGCTAAAGGTAACCGTGCAGTAGTCGAAGCTCTTCATAGTCGCCTTTCTAAATAGACCACTTCTGCATTTGCATTGATTTTTACTGTACTGACTGTTTTCAGCCTGTTAAATGGTGCAAAAGATGGCTGAAATCACAAAAAAGCAATGCAAAGATACTGGCTTGGCAATGATTTTACTAAGCCTCATTCTTTATTTCTTCTTTCAAGATTACCGCCTGTTGATTTCTGCGTTCATTTTCACCCTACTCAGCATGACCTTTCTTACACTCTTGAAACCATTAGCATTTTTATGGTTTGGCTTAACAAAGATACTTGGTGAAATTATGTCGCGCATTGTACTCTCTTTGGTATTTCTTGCGGTAGTAACCCCTGTAGGCCTCTTCAGACGCTTGCTACGAAAAGACCGACTAAACCTTCGTAAGTTTAGAAAATCGACAGCCTCTGTTTTCGTTGCGCGCCAAAAGACTTTTGACAAGGCTGACTTAGAAACCCCTTTTTAGGATGTATTGATGGAATTTTTATCAGACCTCTGGAGCTTTTTAAAAGTACGCAAAAAATTCTGGCTATTGCCGCTGATTTTGATTCTTCTGCTTTTCACTATTATTGTGATTTTCTCAAGCAGCTCAGCAATTGCCCCGTTCATTTACACTCTGTTTTAAATGAAAAAAGCAATCTTAGGTATCTCTGCCTATTATCATGACAGCGCAGCAGCATTGTGCGTTGATGGTGAAATAGTTGCTGCAGCTCAAGAAGAGCGTTTTACACGTAAAAAACACGATGCTGGTTTTCCGGCAAATGCGGTGCGCTTTGTGCTTGAACAGGGTGGCATAGCACCAGATAAAATCGACCTGATCGCTTTTTATGACAAGCCGCTTCTTAAGTTTGAGAGGCTGCTTGAAACGTATCACGCTTTTGCACCCAGGGGTATGGCTAGCTTTCTTGCTGCTATGCCGGTGTGGTTAAAAGAAAAGCTTTTCTTTAAAAAAATGCTTAGAGAAGAACTTACTGAATTAGGCATCATTAAGAAGCCTTTGATTTTTCCTGAGCATCATGTATCACACGCGGCCAGTGCGTTTTACCCGTCACCATTCGAAGAAGCTGCGATATTAACTGTCGATGGTGTAGGTGAATGGGCCACAACCACGATCGGCCATGGCAAATCAGATAAGATTGAGATTATCGAAGAGCTACACTTTCCTCATTCACTCGGGTTATTCTACTCTGCAATAACTTACTACTGTGGCTTTAAAGTTAATAGCGGTGAATATAAGCTGATGGGGCTTGCGCCTTATGGGCACAATGGCGAGCAGACCAAGCTGTTTAAAGAAAAGATAAAAGAACATATACTTGATATCAGAGAAGATGGGTCACTGCTCTTAAACATGCGCTATTTCAATTTCGCAACTGGCCTGAAAATGTGCAACGACAAGCGATGGCACGAGCTGTTTGGTTTCGAAAAACGTAAACCTGAAAGCGAACTTACACAGCAATACGTTGATTTAGCCCTGGCGGCCCAACAAGTGACTGAAGAAATCGTTGAGCTAATGGCCAAAAATGCCAAAGCAAAAACTGGATGCAAAAACCTTGTTATGGCAGGTGGTGTCGCTCTTAACTGTGTAGCCAATGGTAAGTTGATCAAAAAAGGTATTTTTGAAAACATATGGTTTCAACCGGCAGCGGGTGATGCGGGTGGTGCTCTGGGTTCGGCCCTCGCTGCATGGCATATGTACTATGAGCAACCGAGAAAAGCGCACACCTCTGATACCATGGTTGGCTCTTATCTTGGCCCATCATTCGATGAAAAAGATATAAAGTTGGTACTGAATAGTTACAATGCTAAGGCTGAGCATTTTAGTGAGTTCAATGACCTTTCTAATAAGGTAGCGCAACTTATTGCCGATGGACATGTAATTGGTTGGTTTCAAGGTCGAATGGAATACGGCCCAAGAGCTCTGGGTAATCGTAGTATACTTGGTGATGCTCGCAATAGTGAAATGCAGAAGAAGCTCAATTTAAAGATTAAATATCGTGAAAGCTTTCGACCTTTTGCACCAGCTGTACTGGAAGATGACATCACCGAATACTTCGATTTATCTACTGAATCACCCTATATGCTGATAGTTGCCCCGGTAGCCCAGAAGCATTGCAATGCTGAGCCTGAAGGGCTTGCCCAGAAAAGTCTGCGCGAAAGGCTCTATCATATTAGGTCAGACATTCCTGCGGTTACACATATTGACTACTCTGCACGTATTCAAAGCGTCAGCAAAGAGACAAACCCACGCTTTTGGCAGCTAATTAGTTCATTTAAAGACCAAACCGGCGTTGGCTTAGTAGTAAATACCAGCTTCAATGTAAGAGGCGAACCAATAGTGTGTACACCTGAAGATGCATATCGATGCTTTATGAGAACCGAGATGGATTACCTTGTCGTTGGTGACTATTTGTTTGAAAAAAAAGCCCAGCCTCAATGGGAAGAACAAGACAATTGGCAAGAAACCTTCGTGCTTGATTGAGCGACGCATGGTGGCCTAAGACCCTATTCATTTTGAATACAGTAATGTTACTCACTGAGTCCCTGATAATTTCGATATAAAAAAAGACACTTTACACGGGTAGGCAGCGATTGTTTTTTATCGCATGCGCCTTTGGGGAAAGGTGATACTGCTAATC
>CAZHLC010000182.1:0-7299 GCA_964532545.1 uncultured Leptospiraceae bacterium
ACGAAAATGGCGGTGGTGTCGTTTTCGGATATTACGTATCTGATCCAGAACGATATGGTGTGGTTGAATTTGATGAAAGCGGCCGTGCCCTTACTATAGAAGAAAAGCCCGCAGCACCTAAAAGCAATTACGCTGTTACCGGCCTGTACTTCTATGATAACAAGGTGGTCGATTTGGCCCACAACCTCAAACCCTCGCCCCGTGGTGAACTTGAGATTACCGATCTTAATATGAAATATCTTGACCTGGGCCAGCTACAGGTTGAAGTAATGGGCCGCGGTTATGCCTGGCTTGATACAGGCACCACTGATTCGCTTTTGCAGGCAGCGAACTTTGTACAGACTATCGAACAGCGACAGGGCTTTAAAGTAGCCTGTATTGAAGAAATTGCCTTTCACAATGGCTGGCTCAGTCGCGAACGGCTGCTTGAGCGGGCCGCCACCATGCAGAAGAATGACTATGGGCAATATTTAATGCGCCTGGCACAGCAATGAAAGTAGAGCCCACCAATATCCAGGGTGCCTATATCATCGAACCAAAGGTCTTTGCTGACCCCCGGGGATACTTTTTCGAATCTTACAACCGCTCAAAGCTTCCTGAAGAATTGCAGAAAATAGATTTCGTTCAAGATAATGAGTCAAAATCAACGTTCGGTGTACTCAGGGGTATGCACCTGCAATTGCCCCCCTTTGCTCAGAGTAAACTGGTAAGGGCAATATCGGGCAAAGTATTAGACGTTTTAGTAGACATCAGACCAGATTCGGCCAGCTATATGCAGAACTTTTCAATCGAACTTACCGAAGAAAACAAAACTCAACTGTTCGTACCCCAGGGGTGTGCTCACGGTTTTCTGGTTCTCAGTGAAACGGCTGTTTTCGCCTATAAAGTAGACAATTACTATTCAGCAGAGCATGAACGGGGTATTTATTACGCAGATGAAGACTTTAGAATTGACTGGCCTTTAAAAGCAGATCAACTGAAACTATCAGAACGAGATGCGGGTTTGCCCAGGTATAACGAGGTGAAAGGTCAACTATGAGACTTCTGGTCACCGGTGCAGATGGCCAGCTCGGTAGCGAATTATTAAGGGCTGCCGATGGTCATTTTGAAATAGTGGGTCTAACGATTGATGATCTTAACGTAACAGAAAAAACAGCCATCGAACAATCATTTGCCCGGGTCAGCCCTGCAGTGGTGATCAATTGTGCAGCCTATACGGCCGTCGATGGCGCCGAGAAAGATAAAGATACAGCTTTCAAGGTAAATGAAGGTGGCACCAGAAATGTAGCCCAGGCTTGTGCCGACCATAATATACCCCTGATACATATCTCGACCGACTTTGTTTTCGATGGTAAAAAGAACCTACCCTACAAAGAAGACGATGAAACGAATCCCCTGGGTGTCTATGGGGCCAGTAAACTGGCCTCAGAAGAAGCGGCTTTTGAGAGCCATAGTCGCTGTGTGGTAATTCGCACCTCATGGCTCTATTCAGCATTTGGCAGTAACTTCGCGCGAACCATGCTGCGCCTGGGCCGCGAAAAAGATAAAATCAATGTGGTTGAAGATCAACTGGGGCGCCCCACCAGTGCCAAAGACCTGGCTGCTATTATGCTTGAGCTGGTCGAAAAACACGAATTTGAGAGCAATGTATTATATCACTTCAGTAATGACGGCATTGCCAGCTGGTACGACTTTGCCCAGGCGGTCATTGATCTGGCAGGTCTGAACACACCGGTTATTCCCATCACGTCTGAAGAGTTTGTCACACCTGCTAAACGGCCCCGTTATTCATGTCTTGATCTTCATAAAATACATTCACACTTTAATCTACCCCGTCGTCATTGGCGCCATGCCCTTGAAGATACCATGAGCGAACTGAGAGAGCAGAACTTATGAAAAAAAACCTGTTAGTAACCGGCGGTGCCGGGTTTATCGGCAGCAATCTGGTACTGTACCTGCTGAAGAAATACCCTGATTACCAGATAGTCAATCTAGATAAAATGACCTATGCTGCCAACGCGGCCAATCTGGCCGGGGCCGAAAAACAGAAAAACTACCACTTTGTCGAGGGCGACATCTGCAACCGCAAGCTGATTGAACAAATCTTCAAAGAACACAAGATTAACCTTGTTATGCACCTGGCAGCAGAGAGCCACGTAGATAACTCAATTGAAGACCCAGGGGTTTTTGTAGTAACCAACGTAAATGGCACTTTTACCCTGATTGATGTCGCCCGCAGTATGTGGCTTGATGAGAACCTGAAATACAAAGCAGAATATGAAGGTGCACGCTTTCTACATGTATCGACTGATGAGGTCTATGGCACCCTTGGCCCTACCGGCCTGTTTACCGAAACCACCTCATATGCCCCAAACAGCCCCTACAGTGCTTCGAAGGCCTCTAGCGACATGATTGTACGCAGCTATCACCATACCTACGGGCTTGATACAGTCATAACCAATTGTTCAAATAATTATGGCCCCCGCCAGCATAAAGAGAAGCTTATACCTACCATTATAAGAAGCGCCCTTGCCCACAGGCCAATTCCTATTTACGGTGACGGCAAGAATGTACGTGACTGGCTGTATGTTGAAGATCACTGCCTGGGCGTCGATCTGGCCGCCCATAAAGGCAGAGCCGGTGAGACCTACAACATCGGTGGCAATAACGAAAAAGAAAACATCTATATCGCCCAGACGATCTGTGAATTACTCGATAAAAAGGCTAGCGCAGAAAAGAAAGACCTGGGCAGCTTTAAAGATTTGATTACTTTCGTAAAAGACAAGCCAGGCCACGACTTTCGCTATGCCATCGATGCCGAGAAAATTCGCACTGAACTGGGCTGGCAACCAGCTGAAAACTTCGAGACGGGCATTGCCAAAACCATTGACTGGTATCTGGCCAACCGGCAGTTCATTGTTGATTAGAACCTGCTCACCTGATTAGATGCAAGGTTTGCGTTTATCTTTTTCACAATTTCAAATATTGTCTGGCGTCGGTCTTCATTCAGCCAGAGGCGCCGCCAGCTACTGCGAGCAAGACGGTTGATATGCATACGCCTTAAAAATCCAAAGACACCCTGGTAATACTTAAAATCAAAAACCAGAAAACGGGTCAGCAGGTTCAGTACTACAATGGTGACCCATAGTGCAAAATGCACCCCCTGCATATGCATATACGGCGTGAGAAATTTGTTTCGCGCTATAATCTGTTTAACGTAGCTTCTCTGGTGACTCTTTTTGATGGTAGAAGAAATGGCATGCCTGCAGGTTACCTCATCATGATAATAGCAGTTGTAGCCCAGGCCCCAGGCGCGCAGAGATAGATCTACATCTTCGCCATAAAATGGGCTATAGGCTTCATTGAAACCACCGAGCAGCTGCAGCTTCTGGCGCTCGATCAATGCACAGGCCCCAGAAAGATAAAAAGTAAAATGCGGCCTCTCTGCATAGTTAACCCGGTAATTACGGGTCGATTTTATAAACCAGAGTTTCAAGCGGGCAAACTTACCTGTGTCAAGAGTATGCTGGCCATCAGCAGTGAGAATTCTCGGCATCACCCCGAAACAGTGCTCATCGTTTTCAAAATAAGCAAACTGCCCTGTAAAGAAATCTTCAGGCAAAACAATATCACTGTTTAAAATTAACACCAGCTCTTTGCCAGCTGCCACAATGCCGCGATTGATATTTGTGGCAAAACCACCATTCTGCCCTGCCTCTAATAGTTTAATTTCTGGATATTCCTGTTTTAAAAAATCAACTGAATTGTCTGTAGAGCAATCATCGCTGATAATAATTTCATAATCAACCCCGCTATGCTCAAGGGCCTGCAACAGGGGTGGCAGGTTGGCCTCAAGCAGAGAACGCCCATTATAGTTGGGAATAACTACCGATATTGATTTCACTGAAGTAATCATCTTTTTTATTTTGAGTCGATACGTCTATCAGACTTATCTTTATGTTCGTATTTTGGTGTACAGTACGTCAAAATAAAAGAGAGAAGTGAGTATCGTAAATGATGCCTATTTTAAGATCGCTCTGTCTATTGCTGGTATGCAGCACCTCTGTGTGGTCAACCACCACAACCCTTGTTCTAGAAGACTTTGAATCATACACAACGCCCCTTGCATTAACCACCGGCAACCCTGGCTATGCCGAATTAACGGCCACCCAGCCCGCCTCAGCAACGTGGACGAACGAAGGCACTGCCGGCAACGGCAATGCTTCTGTCGTGGCGGGCGGGGCCAATGGCAGCAGCAAATCAATCAGCATGACCTATACCGGCGGTTCGCGTTTTGACAATGTAGTGTCATTTCCTAATGTTACTGACCAGTATTTCTACCTACAGATGTATCTCAATGTGCCGGCTGGCGGTAACCATACCCTGGTGATTGAAAGTGACCCCGGTGACCGTGATGCCGGCCTGCTGGTTTTTAACGGTACGACCTCACAGGTCTCAGTGGGTGGCAATAATTGCGCCATTCCGGTGGGCAGCTGGTTTCAAGTGAAACTATACTTTGATCAGACGGCCCAGACCTATACCACCTATATCAACAATGTTCAATGTGGTGGGGCAGCAGGCTTCACCCAGACTGCACCAGCGGGTATCAGCAAGATTACGTTTTCACTGCGGGCCTTGAACACCTATGGCGTTGATGAATTGCGGGTCTATCGTAATACCAGCCCCCCTGTCGAGACCGACACGGTGTCACCCACAGTCACCCTTGACTCTGGCACCCCATTGGCCGCCTCAGCAACCAACCCCCACCTTGACATCTCTGCAGCCGATACCGGCACCGGGGCAGACTTAGACTTTCTGCAATACCGCTTCAATTCAGCCTCGGGCACATTTAAGAATTTTACCTCAGACGGGTCGACCAGTATAGCAACGAATCTCAGTGGCACCTCGTTTAACCCCGCAGCTATTCGTATTCAAGACACAGACTTCAACTCTCTGGCCAATGGGGCTTCGGCAACGCTTTATATAAGGGCGCAAGACGATGCAGGCAACATAAGCACTGAACAAACCCTGGTAATTCAGAAAGCCGGTACCGTGGTCGATTTCACCGCTGCTTCTTCAAACGGTGCAGAGAGTGTATCGCCGGTGAACATGCAGGTTGTGATGACCAATACAGTGGGCTCAAATGTTACGGTAAACTATGCCGTCAGTGGCTCATCAACGGCTACCGGCTCAGGCACTGACTATACCCTCTCTGCCGGCACCCTGACCATTGCAGCAGGTACTACCACTGGAAATATCGCATTTACCGTTAACGATGACAGCCTGGTTGAATCAGCCGAAACCGTTATCGTCGAGCTCACCGGCATCAGCGGGGGCACCATCAGTGGTACTACAGCCCACACCTATACAATCAATGATAACGATACTACGACTCTTGCTTTTACAGCGGCCTCATCAAACGGGGCAGAAAGTGTAACGCCGGCAAACATCGGGGTGAGCCTGACCAATGCATCTGCCAGCAATATTACGGTGAATTATGCTGTCAGCGGAACCGCCTCTGGCGGCGGTACAGATTTTACTCTGGCCAATGGCACCTTGACCATTTCTGCAGGCAGCACCACAGCCAGTTTATCGCCGGTCATAAATGATGACTCTCTAGTAGAAGGCGCCGAAACAATCATAATCGGGCTATCAGGCCCAGCTGGTGCGACCCTTGGCGCTACCACCCAGCATACCTATACCGTAAATGATAATGATACTGCCTCTATGGTGTTTACCGCGGCAGCTTCAAACGGGGCAGAAAGTGTGACCCCGGCAAATATCGGGGTAAGCCTGAGTAATGCTTCAGCGAGCAATATCACAGTAAACTATACTTTAAGTGGTACAGCTTCGGGCGGTGGCACAGACTACACCCTCGTCAATGGCACCCTGACCATTACTGCCGGCAATACCACGGCCAATATAGCTGCAATAATCAATGATGACTCAATTGTAGAGAGCGCTGAAACAATAATAATTGATCTCTCTGGCCCTTCAGGCGCTGCTCTTGGTGCAACGACACAGCATACATACACCATCAATGACAATGATGCCGCCACCATTGCTTTCAGCAGTGCGACAGCCAATGCGGCTGAAAGTGCCAGCCCTGCCAATATTGAAGTGGCCATAAGCAGCGTTTCTGCCTCAAACGTGACTGTGGCCTATGCCATCAGCAGTTCATCGACGGCAACAGGCTCAGGCACTGACTATACTCTATCTGGCGGTACACTGACAATAACAGCAGGTAATACCACGGCCAATATAGCAGCGACTATCAATGATGATGCAACCCCAGAAAATGCCGAAACAATTATAATTGAAATCAGCGGCCCCAGCGGGGCGACTCTGGGGGCCCAGACCGCTTTTACCTATACCATAAATGATAACGATGCCCCGACAATCACGTCAGTGGTTGGCAACGACCCCGATGATGGCGATAGCGTATTTTCCAGTGGTGATACCCTCACCTTCAATTTCAGTATACCTACCAACCAGGCAGGGGCGGTATCGCAGGCCTCATTAAATACCATGTTTGGGTTGGGTGCTACCGCCCTTGGCACCACCTACAGCGGCAACTGGGCCTCTAACCAGCAACTAATAATTACCCTGACAGACACCACTGGTGCAACAGCAACGCCAACAGTTGGCACTACAACCTATACCCTGCAGGCGGCGGCCAACGTTCGCAATCTGGCCGCAACATCACCGGCATCAACTGTGACCTCACCAGCTGTTTCTGGCGATTTTGGGCTGGCACCGGCTGTACCGGCCATTACAACAGTAACGGCAAACGACACCGATGACGGCGATACTGTTTTCTCAAATGGTGATACCATTACGTTCATTTTTGATATCGCCACAAACCAGGCCGGCGCTGTAACTCAGGCCAATGTAGAGACCATGTTTGGCCTGGCGGCAGGCGCCTGGGGAACCTCTTATGCCGGCAACTGGGCCGACAACCAGACCCTGATTGTAACCATCACCGATAGCACGGGGGCCTCAGCCGCCCCGACCATCGGTACCAGCACCTATACGGTTCAGGCTGCAGCCAATATTCGTAACCTGGCAGGCACCTCTGCAGCATCGACTTCGACATCGCCCGCTCTGGCAGGTGACTTTGGCGAAATCTCATCTGCAACCTCTGCCATCGCGGCCGATTTGACCCGGGCCGTTGTTTCACCCAGCCTGTTTAAAAAGGCCATACACCAGAATGTGGTTTTCAGAAATCTCACTACAGCCAGCCTCATTGAAGTATTTGATATACGCGGTCGCCGTATCTACAATACTGAGAGCAATGGT